>SUTL01000123.1 GCA_015062925.1 Methanobrevibacter thaueri | reverse complement strand
AATCACATTTTTCTTATAAGTATCATTTAAACCACTCACCCATTCAATATTTTTCAAACTTTCTTTTTCAATTTCAGCATTAGGAACAATATGGTGTGGTAAATATTGCACCATTCCTTCAGGATTTGCTTTTATCTTATCCGTTGCTTTTTTATGAATGTCTAAGATTTTTCTTGCTTTGTCTGTGTGATCTGATAAAAATTTTTCATTCATCACTACAACACAGCATGGATGGTCTGGTAAAATGTCTTCAGAGTTTTCCACTATAGTCTGATTGTTAATTTCATTTGAAATTGTAACGTAAGGTTCATATGTTAACATTGCATCGATACCGCCAGTTTTTAATGCATCATTCATTGAAGATACCTTCATGGCGGGACTTTCAATATCAGTTGTGTTTAGTCCGTTTTTCTTCAAAGAATATTTTAATAATACACTTTGCACGGATGCTTCACCAGGTGTAGCTATTGATTTACCTTTTAAATCTGTAATTGATTTAACTGAGGAGTCATGGCAAAGCAAACCGCTGCCCTCATTTTGGGCTCCTGCAACGATTCTTACTGGTACTCCTTTGGAGATGGAGTATATTACTGGTGTTATTCCAACATAACCAACATCTAATTCGCCACTGGCAATTGCACTCATTAAATCTCCACCATTATTATATTCATGGAATTCCAATTCAATTCCTGCTTTTTCAAACATTCCTGTAGCATTTGCAACAAATAATGCTGCATCATGGTCTGTAGGTAAATATCCGATAGTTACGGTTTCTGGAGTTTTATCCGATATACCGTATAGTGTAAAAACAACTAATAAAAAAACTGTTATAATTATAGTTAATCGAATAATTTTTCTATTTTTTGACATTATCATTCAACTCCCATATATTTTATCATTATATTGTTTAGAAACAATGATTATATCTTGGAGTATGAACAATAAATATTTTTTTCTAATTTTTTCATCATAATCTTGATGTTTTTTCATTTTTTTAGATATGAATAAAAATATTATAATAATGGACTGGAGGAATGTGATTTATATTTTATTTTCTGTTGATTTTTTCTTGTAGAATATTGCAGAAAAGACTAAAACCAGTATAATTAGTGCTATATCAACAATTAGTTCAAATTGAGTGGCATTCATGAACAAATCAATTATTCCGATTAACCAGATAATAACTAAAAATATCGGAAGAATATATTTGATAACAGTAGCCCAAATAAAACCGACTTTTATTCTTGATTTTTCATTTAAAACCGGAATGACTTTTTCAGCACCATAATACCATCCGAAAATTACACATTGAATTGCAATCAAAAGCAATATCCCAAATTTGTTAACAAAACCATCAACAATTCCAACAAGATAACTGCTTATTCCACATGTGAAAATCAGTGAAGCTAAACATCCCATGATGCTTAAGATTGTCACTAGCTTTTTACGGCTCATGTTTGTTTTCGATGAAATTGATGCGATTATAGGTTCAAAAAATGCAAAAGCTGAACTTATTCCTGCAAATAAAACGGCTAAAAAGAATAAAGGTGCCAGAATACGTCCTGCAATACCCATTAAACTAAATATTTTTGGAAATACTACGAATATTAACCCTGTTCCTTCACTTACTAATTGAACCATCGGTGTTCCGGAGGTTGCAGACATATAACCAAGGATTGAAAATACACCAAATGCAGTAAATATTTCAAAACTGGAGTTTGATGCAACAACAAAAAATACATTATCGGTCAGACTGTTATTGTCAGCCAGATATGTTGCATAAGTTAATGCTAATGCTTCACCTATCCCTAGTGAGAAAATAATTTGTGAAAATGCTACAATCCAAATGTTTATGTCCCAGAGAAGATTCCAATTGGGGTTAATCAGGGTGTTGATTCCTATGTTTGCTCCAGGCAGTGTCAATGCAAAGATGACAATTATTGCCATTATAATAAATACTGCAGGAATTAAAATCTTTGAAGCAAGTCCAATTCCCTTATCAATTGATCTGTGGGATATAAACCATAAAATAATCCAGGAAACTATTACTCCAACTCCTATTGGAATGAAAAAATTACCGATTTTTGAAAGACTATCGCTTCCCCCTACATTTTGAACAAAATATGCTGCGGTATCGCTTCCCCAACCAAAAGTCAAACTTTTCACAAGGTAGAATAAATCCCAGCTGATTATAACCATATAATATATTAACACAATCGATATTGAGAAAATAAGAATCCATGCTATATATTCAAATTTAGGATTAATGGATTTGAAGATTTCACTGAACGACTTTTTAAATGAAAATCCTATCCCATATTCTAATATTAGGAAGGGAATTCCCATAAGAGCTATTGCAATAGCATAAGGAATGAAAAATGCTCCTCCTCCATTGGAATATACTATATAACTAAATCTCCATATGTTTCCAAGGCCTATTGCAACACCAATCATTGCAAAAATAAATGTTAGTGTAGAATCCCATTGTGCATTTTCACTCATAAACTAGTATTTGTTTATTATGTATTTAATTTTTTTTTAAAGAGTCCTGTCAATTAAATACTCTTTTTAGTGACAACACCAAATCACAATTGATATATGCAAAAATTAATATAAATACAATTAAAGGTGAAACTTACAAAGCCAAAACAAATACTAAATCCAAAGATGTATTTAAAATTATAAAACTAATAAAAAATGGTAAATACATTGTTAAATTAATTTTTAAAGGTAAAACATTGTTTAAAAAAGTAAAAATAACCATTAAATAAAATAGAGATTCATTTCTTATTTAAAAAAAATATAAAAAAAGAGGGAAAAGATTAGTTATTTAATAACTTTTCCCACACGTTTAACATTAGCATTTGAAAATGAAACACTATATTCTATGCTATCACCGACTTTAAGTTTTTTCAATACTTTTTTCTTAATGGTGAATGTAGCAACACCTTTTTTATTAGTTTTTGCAGTGTATTTTTTCCCATTAAATTTTAATTTAACTTTTTTACCAGAAACTTTTTTATATGCAATGTTTTTAGTTAAAGTAGCTTTTACTGTTATTTTTTTAGCGGATTTTGAAATTTTAGCTTTTTTAAGGAATAAATGGTAAATATCTTTTTTTATCACTTTAAAAGTACCTGTGCCTGTGGCAGTATTGAAATAACCTAATCTGTCTTCAAATACTAGTTTCCATGTATGTGTTCCAACACTGAATTTTTTCGGATCTAAACAATTCATATCATCAAAACCATATCTGCCGGTCCAGAAATAGGATTCATATAATTTATTATCAATGTATAATGTAACATTTGCAGATGTCATTTCATATGGAATTCTTAGCACATGCCAATATTTGGAATAATCATTAACATTTAACTCAGGAAATGTTGCAGTTACATTCCAATCACGAGGATCTTTCCTTAGTATGAATGAATTTTCCTGTTCTAAACTACTGGTTTCATTAGCAAATTTTATTTTAATATTCCAGTAACTGTTGTTCATAATGGATACTGGAACATTTAATGTTAAAGCTAACATGTTAATGGTTGAATTATATAATAGAATATCTGAGTCTAATGTTGAATTGATAGTTGGCAAATCATCATCAGAACCGTAATCAACTCTACTGGTAGGATGAAGAATTACTGTTAAATTACCTGTTATTCCATTTGGAAAACCAATGGTTATGTTGTTAGGTTCATATTTGCACATGTGTTCATTATAAGTTACTTTCGGTCCGATAATTATTGTTTTATTAACTGATGGAACATTATAATCATCACTTGAATAACCTATTATAACAGAGTAATTTCCAAACGGTAACTCTGATGATTTAATAGTTGCAATACGACTGGTAAATGGGACTGTTTTAATAATATTAGTTGGTATATATTTTTTATTAAAGTCATCCCATGCTGCAGCATATACTGTTAAATTACCTTTAGCATTTGGGGATAAGATTAATGATATTTCCTCATCACTGTCGTAATGTAATTTACTTGGAACTATTATTCTTGGATATGCATGTAAGGTTTTTGTTATTGTTTTTTTAGCATATTTACTGTCTTCGTATGTGAAAGTGAAGTTGTTTTGTCCGGATTGTAATTCATTAAATGCAAAACGATAAACACCTTTATCAACTTTTCCTGTGTATTGAACTCCATTTGCAGTTATTATTAAATTTCCATTTGCATCTGATGGCAGATATGCGAAATATATTACAGATTCATCTGCATATGGTTTACGATCATCGTCATCATAGCTACCGTCTATGCTGAAACGATAATTTGAATTTAAAGCTCCTAAGACGTTGGATGATGATTCACCATCATTATTGTCTTCTTCAGCATATGAAACATCACTATTATTTGTTGTGTAGGATATTTCATCATCTGCATTATCATTAACTGTTAGGTTATCATTATTATCTGAAGC
>SUTL01000122.1 GCA_015062925.1 Methanobrevibacter thaueri | reverse complement strand
ATATTTTCTAACTGGCCGTGGAAAACATGTTTATTCAGAAATAATAAATCATCCAAAGGTTAGTTATTTAAGCTTAAAAGACAATAAATCCATTAGAATTAGTGGTGAAGCCCATAAATTGGACGATCAAAAATATTGGATTGATTTAATATTTGAAAACAATCCATTCATGAATAACGTTTATCCAGGAAATGCGAGATATATTTTAGAACCTTTTTGCATTGAAGATTATGAAATGGAATTCTTTGATTTAACACAAAAGCCGATTTTCAGACAATCCTTCAAATTCGGGGATGCTGAAATTACAGTTAAGGGATTTGAGATAACTGATGATTGTATTTCTTGCGGTACTTGTCAGGCAAGTTGTCCTCAGCAGATTCCAGTTTTTGTTGACGATAAGTTTCTAATTCCACAGGAACATTGTTTGCATTGCGGATTATGTTATGAAAATTGTCCGAATGATGCGATTGTTAAAATGGAATAACTGAGGTATTTCATCTAATTTTTTATTGGAGTTTTGGTGTTTTTATTTAAATAACCATATTTAAAAAGCGTCTTTCAATTTTATATGAGTTGGCATACAATATTGATATGTTGGGGCGAAAAGGATGTTATATTTTGTATTGTATTGGCAAAATCCATTTTAAAAAGTTTTTTAAATTAATAAAACAATTTTTTTATTTTATTTCTATTTTAATCTATTATGATGTGTGGGGGAATTGCATGGAAGAATATTTGATGGAAACACAAAGCATTGATTATATGAATTCCCTTATTCAAGATACGGTTCAGGAATTGATGAGCCAATCTGAAGATAATCTGGATTATATAAAACGATGTCACATCTTTGTTAGAGATGAAATTTCTCATTCATGGGACATTAAAACAGATGAGGTTTCAAGAACTGCCAGTGTGGGGCTTGAAAATAAAACCAGAATCTGCTGGACAAAATCATGTCTTCTTGCAGCACTTCTAAGAGCAAATCAGATTCCCTCAGGCATCAGTTATCAACTTCTTACAAGAGCCGGCGATGATAGTGAAGGTTATATGATTCATGCTTTGAACACTGTGTATCTAAAAGATTTAGATAAAGGGATCAGGCTTGATGCTCGAGGAAATAAAGAAGATATCAATGCAGGTTTTAGCTTTGATGAAGAATGTCTTGCATATTCAATTAGAAGTGAATTGGGTGAAATTGACTATCAAGACAACCATGCAGATTTGGATGAGAGATTGGTTAATATTCTGATCCAAAGTGAGAATATATTGGAAATTACAACTGATTTTGAGTTTTAGTTATCTTGTAATATTATTTGAAACTAAGTTTAACTAATGTCTAAAACTTGTTAAATGTATATTTGCTAGGACATCGGAAATAATTGATTTAATTAAAAATTTACTATTCTGTTGATTTTAACTATCATAATATTTTTATATTAGTCATGTCAAAAATATTATTATAAGTTTAGGATTTGAAATCATGTGTATATGTGTAGTTGCATCTCCAATTAGATTATAAAAAACTTTTTTTGGAACTAAACTATCTTGATTTTTAGTTTATATTAGCTTATGCTATCTACATTTTTTGACTAATTTTTCCAGGTAGTTTCAAAATTTAAACATTTTATAATTAATTTAATTGGAGATAATTTAATATGGAACGTAATGAAACACATGGAGTTAATTTACTTAGAGGAAATCCGAAGGAAGCCGTTAAAAAATTAGCGTTACCTTTAATGTTGTCAATGATGGTAATTTCACTATATAATATCATTGATTCATTTGGGTTGCAGGTCTTGGAGCTGATCAGCTTGCTGCAGTTGGTTTTGTAATACCATTGGAATTTTTGATTATCAGCATAGGAACAAGTCTTGGTGCGGGTATTACATCTGTTGTATCCAGATTTATTGGTGAGAAGAATGATAAAATGGCTGATAATGCTGCAGTACATTCTGTTCTGTTGACTATTATCGCATCTGTTGTTGTGACTTTAGTTTTCACAGTTTTTGCAAAAGAGTTGTTGATGTGTGTTGGAGGTCGTGGAATTGCACTTGAGTATGCAATGCAATATGGTCACATCTACTTTTTGGCAAGTATTTTTGTGGTCATGCCTAATGCATTATATGGGCTTTTAAGGTCAGAAGGAGACACTAAAAGAACAATGTATGTAATGGTATTATGTGCAATTGTCAACATGATTCTTGACCCGATATTCATTTATACATTAAAAATGGGAATGTTTGGCGCAGCATTATCGACAATCATTTCACTAGCAATTGTGTTATGCATAATCATATATTGGATTTATATTAAAAAGGACACTTATCTAAATCCTACATTAAGTAATTTCAGATCTATTTCACTAAGAATGTGGCTTGAGATAAATATGGTCATATTATACTCGTTTGTTAAGTCCTTAAACAATTTTCTCATATCTTGAATTCCAACTGGGTCCAGACCATTTATTGGTTCGTCTAAAATTAAAAGTTCAGGGAAATCCATAATTGCAGCAGCAATACCTAATCTTTGTTTCATACCTAATGAATAATGTTTAACTAATTTTTTGTTTTCATTATCTAGTGAAACAATTTTTAAGGCTTTTTTAACATTTTTTTCACTGTAATTTCCTCTAAGTTCCGCCAATATTCGAAGATTTTCAAATCCAGTTAGATTATAGTAAAAACCAGGAGTTTCTATTATGGAACCGATTCTTGAATATACTTGAGGATTATCTTTTGAGTCAACACCAAATAATCTAACTTCTCCATCACTAGGTCTTGTTAAATCTAAAATAATGCTCATGGTAGTTGTTTTTCCAGCACCATTTTTACTTAAAAGCCCATAAATTTTTCCTTTTTCAACTTTTATGCTAACTGAATCAAGAACAATCGGATTTTTATATTTTTTAGTTAAATTTTTAGTTTCAATTACATAATTGTTCATAAAAATAAATCCCAATGCTAATTGCCATATTTTTTTGTTAATATGGTTTAAAAAAGTATATTAAACCTTTAATAGTTTTTCTTATTTTAATTTTTTAAAAAGTTTTCTGTGTTTTTTAATGCAATCTTAGTAATTGTCTTAAATTGTTTTGTTGATTTTGTTTTGTAAAATTGCTTTAAATTTGTAATATTGCTTTTATTTGAAACAAAAAATATATTTAATTCTTAGTTTAATATAATAATAACTATATTATTTCTAATCAATTAAATGAAGGTCACATTATGGATGAAAATTATCAAATTGTTAATACATTATTGTATGAAAGTGATGAAGGAGCAGTCTCAATTGATGTAATTATTGATAAAGATCAAGAAACAATGTGGGCTACTCAAAAGACTATGGCGGAATTGTTTAATGTGGATCGTTCGGTTATTACAAAATATTTAAAAAATATCTATGCTGATGGTGAATTGAGTAAAATTTCAACTTGTGCAAAAAGTGCACATGTTCAAAAAGAGGGTAATCGTGAAGTTAAAAGACAAACAACATTTTACAATTTAGACGCCATTATCTCAGTTGGTTACAGAGTCAACTCTAAAAATGCTACACATTTTAGAATTTGGGCAACAGGCATTTTAAAGGAGTATATGATTAAAGGGTTTGTTTTAGATGATGAACTATTAAAAAATGGAACTCGATTCGGTAAAGATTACTTTAATGAACTTTTAGAAAGGATTCGAGAAATCAGATCATCTGAGCGAAGAGTATATGAAAAAATAACAGATATTTTTGCAACATCTTATGATTATAATCCTAATGCAGAAATTACAATTGATTTTTTCAAAAATGTTCAATCTAAACTACATTATGCAGTTTCTGGTTTAACTCCTCCTGAAATTATAAAAAGCCGTGCCAATAGTGAAAAAGAGCATATGGGTTTAACTACATGGAAAGATGCTCCTAAGGGCAAAATCATGTTAAGTGATACATAAATTGCAAAAAATTATTTATTTTTTCATAAAAATTGTACTTTGGAAAATTTATTAAATTATAATATTCAAAAATATTATTGTTCATATTTAATTACAAAAGAATAGTGGGAATTATTTTGACTGAAGGTAATGAATTGGATTCTGCTTGCGGTATTTCTGATGAAGAGCTAATTGAAAGATTTAAGGAATCTATCAGAATTGATCAGGAGATTTGTAAAGTTAAATGACTTCCTATTGCTGGTTATGATGATGAAAATAAATGTGCATATCTAGAGTGTCCTGATGGAAGGGGAGTTCATGTCAAAGAAGAATAGGCTTCCTGAAATCATCGTTTTTGCAGGTCCAAACGGCAGTGGGAAAACTACTATAACTCTGGGCATAATGGGGATATTATGAATAATATGATTAATTTTGAAGGAATAGAAATTGGCCAAGAATTATTGGAAAGAACAAATCCTATATTTAACACTGCCAGAATGACTCTTTTTCAATTGGCTGCTGCAGGTCATGATGATGCCAAGGATGTAGCT
>SUTL01000013.1 GCA_015062925.1 Methanobrevibacter thaueri | reverse complement strand
AAAAATTACTACAAAAATTGCAAAAAAGTATTACTTAGATACTTATAAAAATATATCAAGCTTTTGAGACAAGATATTTAAATTAATTTTTCAGCCACCTGAATGAATATTTCGGCTTCTTTCAAAATAGATTGTGCATCTTCTTCACTGAATATGGCGAAGGAGTCATAACTGCTATCCTTCCTATCAGTTCTTGCTTTAGTTAAAAAACCAAAAACATGTTTATCAAAAATCCCGGTTTTAATATACTCTCTGCCAAAAAGCATTATAAGACCCTCATGAGATTTGGCAACAATATTTTTCTTGGTCAGTAATGCAGTTGCAGCTTGAAACATTGCATAATATGAATGAGTAACAGTTTGTCTATATTTAGATGAATTAAACAAAATTTTGGCTGTATCCAATTCATCTTTAGCTAAGTTAAAATCTGCAATTACTTTTTTACGAATATATTCCTCATCCAAGAACAATTCCCTCCTCTAAAACATTAGTTAAAAAAGGGAACTCCTTAGTTTCATTAAAATGATCTTCACTCATCAAATGAGCAGAAATAAATTCTTCATCATTAATAACAATGTCGACAACAACATTATTAATTTCTTCACGAATTTCCTGAGCAACAGGTGAAACAATTAAAATATCAATGTCTGACTCTTCACTGTCTTCTCCACGAGCAACAGAACCAAATAAAATAATTGTAACAATATCATCAGAATTAATAATTTCTGCAAATCGTTTAGCAATTTTAATTCTATCATTCATGAAAAATCACCTAAATAATAGTATCAATTTTATCAATAATAAATATTTTCAAACCACCCGTATGAAAAAAAACATTTTCTTGAATAAAAAAATAAAAATTAATTCACAAAAGAAAAGTAATCCCCATCAATAATAAAAAATCCTTTTGAATTTAATAATCTAAAACATCTCTCACACATTATTTGATTCCAACCATATTTTTCAATTAATCTAGGAAATAACATGTCTTTTGTTATTTTATCATTAAATTGATTTGAAATCAACTTCATTTCATCAAAAAATAAATTAATATCCATTTTAGGAAAATCTTCAATACTTTCATCTTCTTCAGTTTCTAGAATTTTAATATGGTTTTCATCAACTTTATAAATATAATTTAATTTAAGTAACTGATTTATTAATTCACTGAATTCAATATTATCAATGTAATATTTTTCACACATTACATTAGACAACCCATCCAAATTTGTTCCATTTTTTCCAGATAACTCATAAATTTCATTAGAAATATTATAAATAACTCGTTTTACATACCTATATTCTATACTATCAATTGGATAATCAATATTTAAGCCCATAACACCTAAATAAAATTTTTCATCACAATTAAAACAATAATCCGTTGGATATCCATCACCAACACAACATCCCCCAGGATAACATTTGCCCTCATTAACTTTTTTATTCCCCTCTTCTGTAAGATAACCGTATGCAATAGGAATTAATTTACCACCACATTTAGGACAAGATTTTTTATCAAATTTATAATTAATTTTATAAATCCATTTTAAATAGAATTCTTCTAAATTATTAGGTAATGTTTTTATATTTAAATTAACAATGCATTCTTTAATATAATCCAAAATATTCCAATGATACGAATCAACTTCCAAAATATTAATGTAACATTCTAATGCATCAGAATACCTATGTAAATCCATTAAACCTGAGGCTAAAAAATCCAAATCCCATAAATCAAAGCTAAAATAATTATATTTTTTAAATAATACGAATGCATCCTCAAATTTTTTTAATTTGATTAAACATCGCATTTTTAATATAATTGCCCCTTCATCAAAATTCTGGATTAAAATGTTCTCTGCACATATTCTAGCAGAATCATATTCCTCTAATGAAAAAAATGATTTACCTTTTAATAACCATAATTTAAAATTTTTAGAATTAAAATCTAAAAGAAATTCACAAAAATCAATACAATCATCATAACGGTTTAACTCAAATAATAATTTTGTTTTTTCAATCCACAAATCATAATTATTTTCAATATTAAAAAAATTTTCAAAAAAATCATCAGAATATTTATTTATACAATCTATTAAAACTTCATCATACCAATTACATTTTACACTATCATTTTTGTACTTTTGATATAAATCAGAAACTAATTGATAATTTTTGAAAGACTCTGGCAAATTATTTTCCAAATATAATGAATACGCATAATTTTCAATACACTGCATCTTATTATTTAACCATTTAAAATCACTTGGAGGATTTTTTAGTTTATTATAATAGACAATAGCTTCGCCATATTCATTAATCTTTTCCAATAGATTAGTTATCTTTCTAATTTTGTATTCATTTTCATCATTAGGGGAATAACATAAACATTTTTCATAACAGTAAATTGCATCGCCATAGCGATTTTCTAATTCATAATTCCAGCCCATATGATCATAACAATTTGCAAAATGTTTTCCACTATCAAAATTCTCATGAGAATAATTAAATTTCAATGCATTATTGAAACATTCAATTGCCATATCATATTCACCCAAATTTTCCAATAAATAACCTTTAGAACACCAAAAAGATCCTTCATCAGGTTTCAATTTTAAAAGTTTATTATAAATCACAAGAGATTCCTCATATTTATGAAGACAATGAAGAGAATATGATTTATATAATAATACATCAATATTGTTAGAATCAATCGTTAATAAATTGTCACAATATTCAATGACACTTTCATAATCCTCAGATTCAAGAGATAATTCACATTTTTTTAATAAATACTCAAAATCTTCCATCAAATCACTTGAAAAATAATCATAACTTAACAATATATTATTAATAATATCTAATAAAACTTATGAAATACAAAATATAACAAAAAATGCCTAAAACAAAAATTATCAAACATAATTTAACTAGATTTAATAACTAACATGTTAAAATACTAAATTTTCTCAAAAAAAGTTATCAGATTAATTTTAAAATAAATGATAAATAAAATAATTCAATAACTTAATACAATGCTTTAAATTGATTTAAATTCAAACCATACTAACAAAACATACAATCAACAAAGCACTGGAAAAAAGGTATACAGAAAATACCTCAATAAATATCAAAACCTTAAAAATTACTTCGACAAATGATTTTAAAAATCCCCATAAATATAATTAATAACAAAGAATGTTACAATAAAAACTATCAAAACCATAGCCCCATAAAATCTTAAATTAAAATCCTCAAAAGATAAAAAGAAAACTCAAGATAAATTTTTTAAAACAAATCCAAAACTAAAACAACACCACCACAAAAAAGGCAATAATGCATTGTCAATATAAGAAAAATTTTTAAAAAAAAATCACCTGATTTTTGAGTGATAATAAACTAAAAAACATCTCTAAGAAATATAAAAAATTACTACAAAAACTGCCGAAAAGTAATACTTAGATAGCTTTTTATACTATGAAATTTAATATAATAATTGCTAATGCAAATTATTTGAAAGTTCAACAAAATGTCCTTTAGGCTCATTCACTCTATATATCACTCCATTTAATTGATACCTAAAGGCATGAACTTATTTTTTTTTAAAATTGATTTTTAAGCATTTTATTTTTAAAGATTATTTTCGTGTTTTTATTTGAAAAAGTATTACTTTACTGAGCTTATATTGTGTTATGGATTTATGTTAGATATTGAAAATTTAAAAAATTTGAAGTTAATGTATGATGTTAATTTTATGTGATTTTGTTTTTTTAATATTTGAATTTGAAATGTTATTGACACATTATTTGAAAATGAAGTTTTTATAAATATTTTTTATTTCAGCTGAAAAAATTTTTTAATGGAGAGAAAAATGCTTGGAAAATAATGTCCATTATATTCAAAAAACGATTAATTAAATTAATATTAAAATTATTGATGATTAAATAATTAATTAAATATGTTATTTAAAAGAAGTTCGTGTGGAAAATAATAAATTAATATAGTGACATCTATATCTTTTTAGAAATTACATTAAAAATCTTCTCTGCAATTACAGATTTTGAAGCCAAAGACAATGTTAAAACCTCATCATCAACAATCAAAACCTCATTAGTATCAGATCCAAACTGACAATCATCACGAGAAATATCATTAGCAATAACCAAATCAGTGCCAGCATCAGCAATTTGCTTTCTAGCACAATTAATAATTTCAGATTTTGAAATATTAAACTCCGCCTTAAACCCAACCAGGAATATATTAGGATTAATTTTTTTAATCTGACGAATAATTTTAGTAGTTGGTTTTAAATTCAAAAATAAAGAACTTGAAGAATCAATTTTTTTATCAGATTTTTTTCTAAATTCAAAATCAGACACAGCAGCCGCTGAAATAAAAATATCAAAATCTTCAATAATATTTAAAATAGCATCATTCATCTCAGCACTTGTTTCAACATAAATAACATTAAAAACAGAAGGGATGTTAACAGTAACATTAGCAACAACTAATGTTAAATCTGCTCCCCTAATATAAGCTTCTTTTGCAAGAGCTAATCCCATTTTACCTGAGGATTTATTTGTAATTCCCCTAACAGAATCAATAGGTTCATAAGTACCACCAAGACTTATTAGAATTCTTTTATTTTTAATAATCATCAATCCTTATTTAAATTAATTGTTCTTAATGATTCAAGGACAATATCCTCTTTTGATGGGAATTTAGCTTTTCCTTCATCCATTCTTGGTTTTATGAATTTAGCTGATGATTCATTTTTAATTTTATCAATATTTCCTTTAATAGCCCGATACATTGAATCATGCATAGAAGGGACAAATATGATAGGAGTGTCATGACCTTGAGCTGTTATTAAAAGAGTTGATATTGGATTATCAGCTATTTTATATGCAAATTTTGAAATAGTGTTTGCAGTGGCTGGAGCAACAAGAATCAGGTCTTGTTGAGAGTATTTAACATGTTCAATTTGACCTGTTAGTTTAGTTATTACTTTTCTGCCTGTTGCAAATTCCATTGCATTAGGATGTATAATATCACAGGCAGCTTCGCTCATAAAACATTGAACTTCCATGTTATGTCTTCTAAGTTCGCGAGCTAATTTAATTGATTCTGTAGCAGCAATGCTGCCCGTAACGCATAATATAATCATTAAAGCACCTTATTATGTGATTTTAATTTCTGATAGTACATAGTTAAATACATACATGTTTGATTCAAATTTATCTAATGGTGCACTGTATAATAAAACATATGCTTGACCACCTTTTTCAAACCAGATAGCTTTATGTTCTCTTTCATCACCAGTATCGTTTGAAACATAAATGTATTCCAGTGCTTTTCTATCACCAATCATAGATTCCCCTGAAGAAACCATTTCAAATGATGATGAACTTGAATCTAATGCTTTGTAAGTTGAATTGACAAATGTTACGAAGTCTCCTTCTATTGGTTTTTTCTCACAGTTTATGTTGATTTGACCTACACCTTTTGAATCAATTGAACTTAATTTTGAAATTGACATGATAGAATAATTTGAATTGGCTTTTGAATAACCCCAGTCTGAAGGATATTTGATAACTAAACCTCCTTTGGATAGTGTTTCTATTGTTGTGTCATTGCTTTTTTTTGCTTCTGCACTGGTAACACTTGATGCTATGAAAATTAAAAACACTATGAGGATGATTGCTATTATACTTCCTTTTAATATTTTATTGTTCATATTATGTTCACCTTTCTTTTATTGTTTTAAATTTTAGATGAGGATTATTGGAGGATTATTCTCCTCCTTCGCCTCCAGAACCTGAGCCTCCACCGGAACCTGAGCCGGAGCCGCCACCACTTTCGCCTCCTGAACCTGAGCCTCCACCGGAACCTGAGCCAGAACCTCCTCCAGAACCTGAACCTGAGCCTCCACCGGAACCTGAGCCGGAGCCGGAACCTGATCCTGAACCAGAACCAGAACCGGATCCTGATGAACTAGATGAGGAACCTGAATGTCTGTTTGATGAATCCGTTGTGGTTTTAACATTATCATCATTATTGTCATTTAGACCATGAGTGGATGTGTTTGTATAATTGGTAGTAGTGGTTGTATTGTTAATTACTGCTTCAATTTCAGGGAATGCTGAGTCTTCAACTACAGCAACAACATTATTATCTGAAACTGAATCAGTATCTAAATTGAAAATACCATAAGCAACACCAGTAGTGAATGCAATAACGAGAATTAGTATTGCAACTAATTTGAAAGTTCCACTACTCATAGATGATTTTTTCTTTTTATTATATTTCGCATCATCTTTTTTAGGATTTATAATATATTTCTGCACTAAATCCTGTTCTTCTTTTTTCTTATCTTTACCAGGTTTTTTACTTCTCCTTTTAGTATTATTATTTGGAGCAGTTGATTTGCCTTGCATAGACCTTATTCTTCTAGTAGCTTCCATCGCATCTATTGAATTTAGTTTATCTTCATATTTAGATCGGAAATATCTGTATTTTTCATCAGAAATTTTTCCAGAGCGATGATCGGCTTCTAAATTCTTCATAACTTGAATAAGTTTATCTCTTTCTTCTGACATTCCTACCCTCCTAGTATAACTATTATACAGTAATGTATATTTAAACAATAATTTAAATGTTATTATATTCGGGGTAAGAACCTAAAACTTTTAAAAAATAAGTATTATTATCAATTTCACTGATAATGTCCTGAATTAACTCATCATTAATATGGCCTTTAAAATCAATGAAGAATAAATATTTCCCTAAACCTTTTTTAGATGGTCGGGATTCGATTTTTGTTAAATTAATATTGTTTTTTTGAAATATTCCTAGAATATTATATAATTCACCAGGTCTGTCCTCATATATTGAGAATATAATTGAGGTTTTATCATTACCTGTTGGATTATGGTCTTTTTTGGAAATGACAACGAATCTGGTTGCATTATTATTAGTATCCTGAATATTTGCTTTAAGAACTTTTAAATTATATAGTTCCGCTGCCATTGAATTACCAATTGCTGCTTTGGATTTATCGCCAATGATATTTTTAGCAGCACGTGCAGTGCTGACTGCATAATGCGGTTGAATATTATTTTGACTTATAAATTCCTGACATTGAGCAATGGCCTGTGAGTGAGAATATACATCTTCAATATCATCCATGGAACAACCAGGATTAACTATTAAATTTTGATTAATTGGAATTATAAGTTCTTTATAAATTTTTAAATTAAATTTATGTGCTAATGAATCAAGAGTTATTCCTACCGGCCCTTCAATAGAATTTTCAATTGGAACTACACCATATTCTGTTTCATTATTTGAAACACTTTCAAAAACTGCTGGAATATTACAATAGGAGATTAAATCATCCCCAATTAATTTTGCAGCTTCATGTGTGAATGTTCCTTTAGGACCTAAGAATGATATTTTAGAAATATTAAACTCCCCCAATTCTCATCATAGCATAAGAGAAAAAAAATAAAAAAAGGATAATTTTAAGATTCTAATTTTTCAATTAGTCTTAAAATATCAGTTTGTGTTATAATACCAACAAGTTCATCATCTTCTACAACCGGTAAACCATTATAACCGGTTTCCATCATGATTTTAGATACTTCGGAAATTGTAGTGTCTTTTGTGGTGAATGTTGGATTGGAAGACATTACGTATTCAACTAAAACCTCTTTGATTTGAGATTTCTGATATTTCTCAGGTACGTTTTTTCTAAAATCAATGAATGATCTCATTAAATCTTTAGAAGTAATCATACCAATTAATTTATCCTCATTAACAACTGGTAATCTACCTACATGATTTTCAATCATTAGTCTTCTTGCATGAACAAGTCTTTCAGTTGGTGAGACTATGGTTAAATCTTTAGCCATAATTTCTTTAACTGTGATTTTATCAAAAGCAATTCCCACTGCAAGAGTAACGAAATCTGCTTTAGATACTATTCCAACCATTTCATCACCATCCATAACTGGAACAGAACCTATGCCTTTTTCTAACATTAATCTTGCTGCTTCATCTAATTGCATTGTTTGAGGAACTGTAAATACGTCTTTAATCATTACAGATGAAATATGAAGTCTTGATGCAGGCATGCTTTCGTATTTTGAAGAACCAAGCTTATTTGCTATATCTCTTTCAGAAATAATACCAACTAATTTTTTATTATTAGTTACTGGTAAACGTGAAACATTATGTTTACGTAGCAATTTTAAAGCATCGGAAAGATTTTGATCTTTGTCTATGGTAATTAATTCCTCAGACATCAAATTCTTAATTTGCATAATCTCATCCTCCTTTTTTTATATTATATTAGTTTAATTTATTCTTTTTTGTTTAGTATTTTCTAACTGAGTTTAAAATATCTCTTTCAGTGATAATTCCAACAACATGACCGTCTTTAACAACAGGTACTCCTCCAATATTTTTTTCAGCGAATAATTGACATAATTCTCCGATTCCTAATGTTGGTTCTACGGTTATTGGATCTTCAGCCATGATGTCTGAGATTTTAGTTTCAAGAACATCACTTGCTAAATTGGAGTTTAAATGGTCGAATAATTCTTTTGCATTGAAAAATCTTATAATATCAGTGGAAGTTAGAATACCTAATAGTTTTTTAGCTGCTTTGGAGATATCTGCTTCACCACCAACAACAGGGATTCTTCTTAAACCGTTTCTAACCATGATTTTACATGCGCTTTCAATTGGTGTTCCTGGAGTTGTTGTGAATACTTTTGGACTCATGTAGTCTTGTACAATATCTTTACCTGCAACACCTGCTAAGGATAAAGCAATGTCTCTTTCTGTGACAATTCCACTTAATTTTCCATCATTATCTACGAGAGGTATAGCTCCTACTTGGTGGGATAACATTACTTCGATAGTTTCACCAATGGAGGATTTATTAGATAATGTTGTTAAATCACGAGTCATAATTTCTTTAACTGGTTCGTTAATAGCAGCTAAGAAGTTATCTTTATATTTTTTCTCAATAATATTGAATTTTTTTCCTCCACCAAAGAAATCTAATATGTCCATTACTGTTACAATACCTAATAATTTACCAGAACCAGGGTCAGTGATTGGTAATCTTCTAAATTCATGTTCCATCATTACTTTAGCAGTGTCTTTGATACTTTTTGAAGGAGGGATTGAAATTACATCTCTGGTTGCAATAGCCATGATGTCTCCTTCTCTATCATGAACTTTAGTTTCACGTTCAACTGCACCTGTGTTTGATTTTCTGTTAATAGATGTTTTATCTTTCATTTTCACACCTCTATTTAGAATTGCTATCTTCATTAAATAAAATCGATTTAAATATTAAAAACAAAAAATTGAATTCACTCAATATCCAGGATTTTATGGATTTGAGGAATGGTGGAAACTTCAAAATATTGCCCAACAACTTCGGAAAACTCAAATAATTTAAAATTAATGTCTTTCCATTCTCCTAACGGGCTAGAAGGTTGGATAATTATTTTAAGGTTGCTTTTGTTTGAAATATTTTGTGATAATTTTTCAACTACCTCTTTAAATGACTTTATTTTTGTTGATGGCAATACGACTACTTTACAATATACATTTATGGATTTTGTTATTAATAAATTTAGTGATTTAATCTCATTTAAAAAAATTGAATTATCAAAATCACCATCAAAATGCTCAGGTAACTTTATATCCAGAGAAACAATATCTAATTTCTTAATTGAATCAATATTCTCAGGTAAAGTTCCATTTGTCTCAAGCATAATATTTAAATTAAATTCTTCTGATACCATTGAAATAAAGTCAGGGTATAAACTAGGTTCACCTCCAGTAAATGAAATAGTTTTACAATCAGGAGTTATAATTTTTCTAATTTGACCTACAACCTCATCCGGAGTCATTAATGTTCCTGATTTTTCCAATTTACTATCACTGGTGTCACAATAATTACAATTAAGATTACAACCGGCGAATCTTACAAAAATTTGTCTTTCACCAATTAAAAGACCTTCACCTTGAAATGATGAAAATATTTCTATAATTGGAGCTTTCACTTTAATTCCTTCTTATACTCTGCACCTTGACCAATTCCCTCATTCACACAAACTGAAATATAATCAAGATTATTATAATTTTCAGATAATTTTTTAGCTAATGTATGAGCGAAAAACTTGGATAATTCTTCAGCAGAAGTGTATGGGAGTGGTAAAAACACACAATCTTCACCTGGAATTGAATAACCTTTGCCGTCAATTTTAAAATGAACAGTATCCTGGTCTTTTAAATCAAAAATTGAATCGGATTTCTTATTAAAATCTTTAAAATCAATTAATTCATTATATACTGGAATTAATAATCTATGATCCAATTCATCACAAATTGCTTTAGTATAACCTTTAACATCTTTAAAATCAACTACAAAATCGAATTTCCCTGCTCTTTTACCTTCTATTTCCACATCAACAAAATAAGAATGTCCATGAATATGACCGCAGGATTCATGGCCAGGAATTACATGAGCTGAAGAGAATCTTAAATTTGATTGAATACCATTTACTAAAATTTTCATCATAACACCTTTGTTTTACTAATATCATTTTCAATTGTTTCTAACTCATCAATGAATCTGTTAACTGTTTTATCAATTAATTCAGTTAAATTTTTTTCTGTGAATACTTGTTTATTATTAACTTTAATATCATATAAACCTATTGTTTCAACATCATTTGGAGTGCCTTTATCTTCAATATTAAGTGCAAAATGAATTTTAGAGGAGCTTAATGAAACACTGGCTATTGAAATTGATAATTTTCGGTTTTCAACAAAAATATCATCTCCTTCTCTTTTTGATTCAACACCGTATTCTGTTAGAATTTCTCTAAAAATCATTACTAAAAGTCTTTGTCTTAAATAAGCAACTCTCATATTAGGTGGTTGCTGGTCAAAGAATTCGCAGATGAAATTAACCATAAGATTTGATTTTATTTCAAGTCCCACATCTGCAAAGTCTTTTAAATTATCTGGAGTGATATTTACCGGACCTATCCATGTGATTATGGATGATCCGTATATTTCAAATTCCTGAAATGCCCATGAAGGATTTATTTGACTTCCATCATACTCGAATATTTCTTTTATATGTTTATGTGTTATTGTCATTTTTATAAAAATCTCCCATTTAATCAATTAGTTTTTAGATATTTCATTACTGTATAACCGCAGGAATATCCAATTATAATTTTGAATTAAATATCAGTATGTTTTAAAAGAATTTTTCTTCTGGATAATCTTGTTTTTTGTAAAATCATCATTTTTAGTTTATAAATATGTGGTTTAATATTTATTATTAATCCAATATAAATAATTATTATAAAAGTAAAATAAACCTATAAATTATAGTGAATTGGAGGATATTTAATATGGAACAAATAAGAACAAGAGATTTTATTTATACAAGTGACGATTTATATTTCGCATCAACAAATTATATTCATCCTGAAGATAGAATAATTTCATTTTTAAGATATATTCCGGATCCTAATGGTGATCGTGAAAAAGATGGTAAAAAATATCGTAAAGTAGGATCAAGTGAAGCATACTCTTATTTAAGAGAAAATCATCCGGAATATTTATATTTCTGTGATGTAACTAATGTTGAAATGATGGGTGTTCCATTAGATAAAGTGAAACAAATAATAAACCTGAAAAAAGATTAAATGAACTTAAAGAAAAATTTGAAAAAGGAGAAAGTGTTAAAAATCCGGAGTTGATTTCTAAACTCATGGATGTTGCTGATTTTTTCCATTATATGGCGGATATCCCTTATACCCATCTTGGAATTTCAGGATCAATATTACCGGGTCTTCAAAAAACAAGTGTTAGTGATTTAGATTTTGTAGTTTATGGATTGGATAATCATAGAAGAGCAATTGAAACATTTAAAAAATACCGTGGAAAAGAAGTTAATATTGAAAAGATAGATAAAACCATTACTGTTGAAGGTATTACTGATGATTACTGGGATTTTGTTTATAATAAAAGAATGAGTGATTCAAGTTTAACAAAAAATGAATTCAGATGGTATGAGAATAGAAAAGCTAATCGTGGAACAATTAACGGAACATTATTTGATATTTTAGCCACTAAAGATTATGATGAAATCCATGGTACTTGGGGAGACACTATATATGAACCTCAAGGAATTTCACAGATTGAAGCAGACATTGTAAGTGCTCTTGGAGCTTTTGATAATCCTTCACTTTACACTATTGAAAATGTGAAAGTTTTAGAGGGTGTTGAGGTTGAATTAAGTGAAGTAGTGTCATTTACACATACTTATGCTGGAGAAGTAATTGATGGTGAGCATGTAATTGCCAAAGGTAAAGTGGAAAAAGTAATTATTAATGGTGAAACTTCACATTATCGTTTGGTTGTTGGAACTACACGGGAAGCTATTGATGAATATTTAAAACTCAAGGAAAGTCCAGCATGAACCTATATCAATTGTTTTAAAAAATCATGTTTAAAAAATAGAGTGGAAATAATCAAATCCATAGTTAATTAAAATTTATTTATTTGAATTAGATTATATTTACTCAATCATGAAATTAAAAATATGAAACAGAATTATGATTGAGATTAATTTAAAAAAAAAGAATTTGGATGAGAAAAAATTAATTCTCATCTAATTAACAAATTTTAATTTTTTTAGATACAACATCATTACCGAATGTTACGGTCGCAACTACTTTTTTGCCTTTTTTGAATTTCTTAAGTTTTTTCTTTTTGACTTTGAAAGTAGCAACACCTTTTTTCTTAGTTTTAGCAGTGGCAACTTTTTTACCTTTAATTTTAAGAGTAAGTTTTTTACCATTAAGATAAACACCGTTGACTTTAACTAAACTAACTTTAACTTTGTTGACTTTTTTAGATTTTTTAAGTTTTTTAAGCTTTTTAGCATTAATGATGTTTTTAATAACCACATTGTTAGTTACTGTTGCATTTCCATAACTTGCATTTATTACATGATTTCCCACAGTAAGTTCAGTGTTAAGATCCAAACTAGCATAACCACCAACAGTTTTTATACTATATGTAACTCCATTAAATACAATAGTTACTACTTCACCATCTTTAATGTTAAGTCCATCAACTAATACACGAACACTGTAAGTTGCTTTTTCAGAATATAATGCAGGAATATCATGATTATCAACTAATGTGATTACATGATCTTTGGAAGTGACATTCATTGGTGCAGAATTGGAAACTGTACCATATTTACCCATATCAATGAAGAGTAATGTAATGTCATGAGTTCCAGGTGTTAGGTTTTTAACAGTAATCGCCGGTGCAGTACCATTAATTACTTCAACAGTCTGATTTAAGACACCATCAACATAAACACTGAAATTACCATTAGCATCTTTAGGTAAATTAGTGAGTTCAAATGTTGGTGAATCAGAACTATTAGCTGGAATAGGCAAACTTGTTTTTGAATCAATTGGGAATAAGTTCGCATATTTATTAGAAGCTTTATACTTAATATTTCCACCATAACGAACCATATATGTATCATTTTCATTAACGTTGATAATTGTGAATGAAGCTTTACCATTAACCACACTAGCACTTGCAACTACTTTATTGTTAATTAATAAATAAACTAATTCATTAACGTCACTTGGTAAAGTAACATTAACAACAACATCATCACCAGCTTTAACCTCACTAGGATAAGTAAGATTCATATTAGGATCAATTAATGATGAAAGAGGTTTAACAGTGAATGTGGTTACATTAACACCAGTATTATACCATTCATTACCGATTACTTCAACAACGACAGTGTAAACACCAACATCTGGAGTGAAACTAGTGTTATTAGCAAATGTTTCGCCATTAACTCTAAGTAAGTAATTAGTACTGTTACTTGTAGTTGTGAATGAAATTGTTACCCGAGTTCCTTCAATAACAGTGTTGATAGGAGTTATAATTACTTCAGGGTCCAATTTACCAATTACTGGAACAGAACCTACTGTAAAGGAAGTAGTGTTAAATCCATACTTATAATCATCGTTTTCAAGAACTTCCACAGTCACAGTATAAACACCCGCAACGGTAGGAGTAAACTTATTAGACTCTAAAGCAACACCATTAACCTTAATAACATAACCTGCAGTACTATTAGTAGTGAAATCAATAGTTAACTCCTTACCAATTTCAGCATCCACAATAGGAGCAATAATTACTGTAGAATTATACCTATTAAGAACCGGAGCAAGACCTACAGTAAATGAAGTAGTGTTAAATGCATAATTATAGTCATCGTTTTCAAGAACTTCAACAGTCACAGTATAAACACCCGCAACGGTAGGAGTAAACTTATTAGACTCTAAAGCAACACCATTAACCTTAATAACATAACCTGCAGTACTGTTAGTAGTAAAGTCAATAGTTAACTCTTTGCCAATTTCAGCATCCACAATAGGAACAATATTTACAGTAGTATTATACTTATTAAGAACAGGAGTAAGACCAGCAGCAAATGAAGTAGTATTAAATCCATACTTATATTCATCGTTTTCAAGAACTTCCACAGTCACAGTATAAACACCAGCAACAGTAGGAGTAAACTTATTACCAGTTATAACATTACCATTAACCTTAATAATTTGATTACCAGTACTATTAGTAGTTACAATAATAGTTACTTCATCACCAACACTAACATCAGCAATAGGATTAATATTCATTGTAGTATTATACTTATTAAGAACTGGAGTAAGACCAGCAGTAAATGAAGTCACATTAAATCCGTAATTATAATCATCGTTTTCAAGAACTTCAACAGCTACAGTATAAACACCAGCAACAGTAGGAGTAAACTTATTACCTGTTATAACATTACCATTAACCTTAATAATTTGATTTCCAGTACTATTAGTAGTGAAAGTTATGGTTGCTTCTTCACCAACGTTAATATCGGAGATAGGTGAAATGATAACGCTTGTATTGTGTTTTACACGAGGTGTAACGGTGAAAGTTGCTATGTTGAATCCGTTAGTGTACCATGTGTTTTCTTGTAATTCGACAGTAATTGTGTAGGTTCCTGCACTAGCTGGTGTAAATTCTGTATTGTTGTTAATAATATTATTATTGACTTTGATTACATAATTGGTGCTGTTACTGTTTGTTAAGAATGCTATATTTACTGGAGTGCCTTCCATAACATTAGTAACTGGGTTGATGTTTACTATTGCTTCTGTTTTAACATATGGTGTGACTTCGAATGTCATTAGGCCGATTCCGTCTGTGTATAAGTCAGTTTCAGGAACTGCTACAGATATAGTGTATGTTCCAGGTTTATTTGGAGTATATGGAGTGTTGTTTGTGTGTACTACTCCGTTTACTGTGAGTACATAGATTTGGCTGTCACTGTTTGTTGCAAATGAAATAATTACCGGAGTTCCTACAACAACATCTGCTATTGGAGTAATCTGAACTAATGTTTGTGTTTTAACAAATGGGCTGACTGAGAATGTTGCTGATTTATATCCTGAGTCATACCATTCATTTGCTTCTACTTCCACGTTGATTGTGCAGTTTCCTTCTTGAAGTGGTGTGTATTGTGTGTTGTTGTTAACTGATTTTCCGTTTACTTTGATTGTGAATCTTGATGAGTTACTGTTGGTTGTGAATGAAATTGTTACTGGAGTTCCAACTACAGCGTTTTGAGGAGTGTTAATTGTGATTGTAGGTGTGATTTTATTAACTTTAAATGATCCATAAGCTATGGATTGGCCATAAGTGTTGTCTCCTTCATAACCTACAACAACAGGATAATCACCGACAGGTAATTTACCTGCATTATGGATAATATATTTTCCATGACCATTTAACAATGGAATAATGTCTTGAGTATTTCCAATTGCTAAGATAAGTGCGCCTGTTGCGTCAACAGGTACGGTAATGTTAAGAATTGCATTGTTGTTATATTCTACATCACTTACATTAACACTGATTGATGAAGGGAGTTTAACTGCAACAGTTCCATTATTAATAACTAAATTATCCACTGTACCATAATCTGCGGAAATTTTATAATTGCCTTTTTGTGTGAAAGTGTATTCATATTGGAATTTGTCATTAGCATAACTTGCCGCAACACGGTCAATTTCAACATTATCTTTTAAAATAATGAAATAGAAAGGACTGTTAATATTATAATTTGCATTAGCAATTAAATTAACTTTATCATCCTTTTCGATGATATCATTATTAAATATGTTAATAATTGGTATTGTTGGTGCTTTAACAGTTAATTTAATATTTTTTGATTGATTTTGGAAATCATTATCTCCACTATAAGATATATTAATATCGTGTTCACCAATAGCCAAATGTTGTTTTAAAACTAAAACAGCTTGACCATTAACAATTTGTATGATATGATCCGCACCATCAATATTAAATGTAATACTTCCTGTAGCAGTGGAGTTAACATAAGCTATAATGAATAAATCATCATTTGAAGTAATATTAGCAGAATAATCCACATCTAAATCAGTACTGTATTTACATAATAATGATACTATTTTTGAATTAGCATAGTAGCCATCATTACCATTATAGGATACATTAATATCATATGAACCAGTAGCTAAATGTTTATCTAATGTTAAAATTGCTTTACCATTAGAAACATCTCTAGTGTAATTTTCATTATCCACCATGAATGTTACATTACCAGTTGCATCATTATTAACATATGCAGTGATTGTTAAATAATCTCTAGGAGAAATAATATCTGGACAATCAACATCCAAGGTAGATGGACCTTTACAATATACTGTCACTTTTTGTGTATTATGATAATATTTGTCATCACCACCATAATGAACAGTGATTTCATGTTTACCTATAGATAAATATTCAGTTAATCTTAAATCAGCACGACCATTACTAATAGTTACTGGTATATCATTACCATCAACAGTATATGTTACAGTTCCAGTAGCATCACGATTAATACTAGCTTGAATTCTTAAATACTGAGATGGAGATATAATGCTTGAATAACTCAATGATAAACGAGATTGTTCTTTAGTTTCAGGATAACCAAATGTATCAGATACAGCGCGTGTTTCACCTGTTGGGTGAGATACAACAACAATATACTCATCATCAGGAATTTCCCCAATAACACAGGTATCAAACCAATAATCTGTAGAAGTATTATATTCTAAAACTTTTTCCCCAGTAGTTACATCAAAAAACTTAACATTAATCTGATAAGTATCATTACATCCGTCAATATCAGTATTTCTAAATTTACCCATTTCCCAATAGGTAACATTTCTTAAATTAAAATTAAGATTATAATCATTTTCATAATACCACTTATCATAGCTTAATGCATTTAAGAATAAAATTGCATTATCAAACTTAAACTCAATTTCATGCTGATCTGGATAAATAGTATGAGTTATTTGGGAAGAATATGCAATATTGTCTTTAAATTCAGTATCATAGACATTAGTATTATTCGCAGGACCTTCACTTAGACATAAAACTACAACTCCCCTATAAACAGTATTATTATAAAATATACAATTAGAAATAGTTACGTTTTCATTACATACATCAATTAAACCACCATAATACCCATCAGAAAAGTTATTATTGATGAAAGTACAATTACTAATAATACAATTGGCACCATCACAAGAAACACCATACGTAGTATTTAAATTTGTAAAATTACAGTTTAACAACTTACAACTCTCTCCTAAACTCGCACAAAGCTCGGTACTTTTAAAACTGAAATTATTAATTTCAATATTACTAAGCCAACGTCCGCCAAGAGAATAACGTGCATTTACATAAGTTAAATATGGAGTATGGCCTTCATAAGGTAACATTTTAAATGATGACCTTACACATCTAACATCCCCATAAGTTCCATTTGTGAAATAAATTATACCATTTTCCTTAATATCATCAACTGCAAAGGTAATATTTGCCAAATCATCTAAACTTGAACCAGTACCATTAACTCCTACACCAACATAGATAATGTTCTGATTTTGAGCAGATTTACGGAAATTTTGAGAATTACCTCCTCCTCTTGCAATGTTATTAATATACGTATTATTACTTTCAGTTGCAGTAGAAAATTCACCTATGTAAATTGCACCACCTAAATCCGCAGTATTATTAATAAAACGCGAATTAACAATGTCAAGAGTAACATTATTTGCATCTGATAGAACAGCTGCACCATTACCAGTATTTTTTCGATTATTTATAAAAGTACAATTGTCAATTACACCTTTAGAATTTTTAGTATACTCAACCGCAGAATAAGTATTATTAGCAATTATAGAATTATGAATATTTACTTCAGTATGATTATTACAAGTCACACGACCCATATCAAAGGTACAGCCGTCAACATTAACTAATGCATCAGTATCTGGACCCTCATGATATGTATAATCCTTCGATCCCACACCTAAATCAACATTATTAAATTTACAACCAGTAACATTAACTTCAATATCAATATAAATATTACTTAAACTAACCCCTGGGCGGCCGTAATAAGCGGGACCAGAATATGTGAATGTATTATTATATAATGTTCCACTAGTAGGCCTATTCGCATTACCTGCACCCCCTACAGCAATAAAACTACTAAGACGAGTTGCTTCAAATTTACAATTTTTAACTTCAAAAGTCAACTTTGTTAATTCAACTATATTAAGATTCCAGGATTCTATATCCTTAAAAGTACATTTATCCATTACAAAAGAACAATGATCTGCAGCAACTGCCGGACCGGAACTTGCAGGAGGATTTTTAAAAGTACAATTTATAATTTTAATTGTAGGATTACCATCAAAACCTCGAGCATACACTGCTGTATTCTTCCAATTTACAAAAACAACATTTTTTATTGTAACTCCAGTTTCAATAGTGAATATTCTTGATTTACCTCCACCATCAATAGTATATCCTTTACCATCAATAGTACACCCTGATCTTGAAATACGAACTCCGTAATTAACATTAATATCTGTATCAGCAGCACTATCATAAACATAACTTGTTCCAAATTGAATATTTGTTGATCCAGTGGAAACTGCAAGATTCAGATTTTTAAATGTATAAGTAGCACCAAGTTCTTCTTTAGAAGAATCAGCACCAATTACATCATTTCCACTATCATAATTACTATTACTACTATCTATCCCACCACTTTCATCAGTAGCTGGAACAGCAGAAGTATTCTGTTCAACAGTTGATTGAACATCACTTGTATTTTCACCAGCACATACTGCCGAAATCGACAGTGCTAGTATTAATAAAAGTGAGATAATTAAAATTTTAGATTTAAAATTCATAACCATCACTATACTTTTTTTTATTCCTAAGAATAATATGCTGAATATATTATTCATTGGATGATATATTATATATTTTTTTAATAATAAAAAGATTATTATTTAATCTGAGAAATAACTTAACAATATTCAGATTTTAAAAAAAATCATTACTTTAATTTCAAAATCATATTTTATAGTGATAATTGAAAATAATGAAAATTAATATAAGGATTAACAACAAATATGTAATATATTTAATTTTAAGTGATAGAAATGAGTGAAACTAAAAAATCAGAATGGAATAGTACATTTGCATTTATGATGGCTATGATCGGTTCTGCTGTTGGTCTTGGAAATATCTGGCGTTTCCCAAATGTTTTATACTCCAATGGTGGAGGATCATTTATGATTCCTTATATTGTTTCTTTATTCCTCCTTGGAATTTCCTTTGTTTTGGTGGAATATGCAATCGGGTTTAAATTTAAAAAGTCATTGGCACAAATTCTCTATTTCATTAAAGAAAAATTAGAACCAGTAGCATGGTTTGTTTTATTAATCGTCTTTTTAATAACTACTTACTATGTTTGTGTTGTCGGATGGGATTTAATTTATATTGTCTTAAGTATTACAAAAGCATGGGGAACAAATCCGGATTTATTCTTTACAAATAATGTACTGCATTCAACATCATCAATTTCCGGATTATTTACAATTGTTCCTGTTGTCCTTGCTTCAGTATTTGTTATTTGGTTTATTGCATGGTTCATTTTAAAAAGAGATTTGAATGATGGTATTGGTCGTGTGAGTAAAATATTGCTCCCACTTCTTTGTATAATTGTTGTTGGAATTGTAATATTTTCATTAACCTTACCTGGTGCATCAATCGGATATACCCAAATTTTCACCCCAGACTGGTCTGCTTTAACCAATTCAAATGTATGGTTAGCTGCTTTTGGACAAATTGTATTTTCATTAAGTTTAGGTATGGCAATAGCTTTAACTTATGCTAGTTATTTACCTAAAGGCTCAAAACTGGTTGACAGCGCGTTGGTTGTTGCATTTTCAAATTCAGGATTTGAAGTATTTAATTCCATTGGAATATTTTCCATTTTAGGATTTATGGCATTAAGCAGTGGCATTCCATTTAATGAACTTGTAACTGAAGGAAGTGGACTTGCATTTGTTGTTTTCCCACAAGTATTTAATATAATGGGTCCCTCTGCCCATATTGTAGGACCATTATTCTTTTTATGTATTTTATTTGCAGGAATCACTTCTGTTATTGCACTTCTTGAAGGAGTTTGTTATTCAATTTCTGAAAAATTCCTCATTGACCGTAAAAAAACCGCAACAGCAGTATGTATTGTTGGATTTTTAATATCCAGTATTTTTGCAACTGGTGCTGGAAGTATGATTTTAGGAGTGTTTGATGCATTTTTAAACAACTTTGCATTATTATTTGCTATTCTTCTTGAATGTATTATATTTGGTTGGATTTATGATTTTGATGAATTAATTAAAACATTAAACGAAAACTCAAAAATCCAGGTAGGTAAATTATGGAAAATTGTGATTAAATTCATATTACCATTGTGTATCTTTTTCCTTTGGGCTCAAGGAGCATATTCAACAATTACATCAGCAGATAGTGTAAGTATAACAATAATGATAATATTAACAGTTGTTTTAATTGTTGTTCCTATTATTTTTGCAAAATTACCTGCCAGAAACAAACATTTCTTTGACATGTAAAAATTGATTTTAAATAGCTAAATTATTAGCTATTTCCTTTTTTTATTTTATTTAATAATATTGTAGGCTTTTAAAACCTCTGAATTTAAATAATACAATATATAATGTATTAATAGGAAATTTAAGAGGTTAAAGAATGATAAAAATTTCTTCTATAAAAGAATATATGTACTGCCCAATGAAGTTATACTACAAAACCCATAAAGATAAAAGCAAAAACAATTCCTGTAAATTAGCAATTGAAATTAAAAAACTAAAAATTGATATTCAAGACCTAATTCAAAAAAATATGCGAAAAGTCAAAAAAGACATGGCGATTAGTGAAATCGAAAATGTATTATCCGAAAATATTGATTCACATATTCAAAGCACAATAAAAGCAATCAAATCAACGAATATTGAACTTGAAGCATCCCAAATTAATGAAATTATTGACAATACATATTTTAAAATCAAAATAACCTCCTTAAAAGTCAAACAGGTCATGACAATCTTTGATAAACATGCTTTTGAAATAACTGACATGTTTTTTCCAAACTGCATGTATTCCTACCTCCTTAAAGACGAAGGCCTTGATGTTATCGGCATTTGTGATAAAATAGAAATTGTTGATGGAAGATATTATCCTGTACTTATCAAAAGTGGCAAACCTCCAATTAAAGGAGTTTGGAACCCTGATGCAATGGAATTAGTTACAAATGCATTATTAATTGAAGATGAATTTAAAACCGATGTTTATGTTGGTTTTGTTGATTATGAAAAAATTGGTGATAGACGTCCTGTTGTTATGGATGTTGAATTAAGAAAAAGTTATTTTAACATTATTCGTGAAGTTAAAGAAATAATTATGAATAAAAATCTTCCAAATGTTGAAAAAAATCCTAAAAAATGTGAAAAATGTGAATACAATAATTTTTGCAATAAAAAATAAGGATTTAATTCCTATTCCTTAATCAATAACATTGATAAATTAATATTTGATATTTTCGCCTAAACGATTAATATCAAAAACAGCAGTATCCGCTATTGACATTACTGCCAATACTCCCGCCTGAATAGGATCAGTGATAATCAAGTCAGCATATTCAGTGACACTTCCAGGCATGTTGAGGGAGATTACAATTAAGTTGCTTTCTTGTTTTACTTTTTTAACGGATTTTGTGATTTCTCCTCCCATTAGTGAACCTGCAAGGACTAATGCATGTACACGGGGAAGTAGTGAAATAGCCTCAATAGCTTCAGCCAAATCATTTTCACCAACTAATGGGATTGTATCAATACTGATACGTTCTCCACGTATATTATGCCTATCAGCTTCTGTAATTGCACCCATTGCTACTTGTGAAACTTGTGCTCCACCACCTACGATAATGATACGTTTACCGTAAATATCGAATTGTGAGCCATGTAATTCAACTGATTTGATTTCTGAAATATTTTTTAAATCCCTGATTAAAGCATCAATATCTTTTACATGTTCAAGTTCCAAATTAATAGAACCTACTCCATTTTTTTCAATGAAAAGATGAGTATAACTAATATTGGCTTCATGATTAGTTATAATATATGTTATATCATCTAAAACTCCTTTTTTCTCATCAGTTTTGATTGTTAATGTGTAATCGCTCATTTTTTAGCCTTTACTTTATCAAGTTCTGCATGCGCTTTTTTCCACATGCTTAAGTAATTGTCATTTTCTGCAACTGGAATAACATCAAGTCCTAATTTTCTATGTTCAAGTATCCAATCTTCATGAAATACTGGTATTTCTATTTTAATTGGTTCGGAGGTTTTATTTACTACTATGAGATTTCTGTATGGAAAATCCCATTCAACAATATATCCTCCAAGACTTACCATATGATATGGTCTCATAACAAATTTCATGTATTTTTTCCTCCATTTATATTTTTTATAATAATCCTACAACTATTGATAGTATTCCTAGTAATGTTGCTCCTAGTATTGTTGGTAGTAATTGTCTGTTGGTAAATACTGGGGCGAATGCTGAGAATATACCCATCATAAATACGAATATTAATGCTACGATTATGTTTATTATTATTGCTCCGGATAAGATTGTTGGTGGAATTCCGATGAATAGTACTGAGAATATTGCTCCAAGTACAAACATAAAGAATCCTCTTGTAACTACAACTATTGCCCGGTATTTTGCGGCGTATTCCATGTATGGTCCTTCGATAACATCACATTTTGCTTTGATTATTGAAAATGGATATTCGTTTAGTATTATCATGTATCCTATGAAAAATACTATTGCTGCTATTCCTCCTGAGATTGTGAATAGGAATGGTCCGTGTACTTGTTGGAAGAATACAATGTCTTGTAGGAATATGCTTCTTGCTGCTGTTACTGGTGCGAATAATGCAAGGTATAATGGGAATGATCCGTAGGTTATCATTCTAAGGGACCTTTTTGCACTTATATCTTCTATGAATGATCTTGTTGTGTTTTCATGTACTGATCCTTTGATTTGGTCGGGGAATGGCATTCTAACTGACATTATTGATTTTGATAATGCTCCCATTAGCACGTAGCAGATTTCTTCTACTTTTAAAAATCCGACGATTGCAACTAAACTTGAAAGTGCGGGGATTTTAAATGCTTCTGGTGTTAATGCTATTAGAATAGCTAATACTACTATGAAGCATATTATTGGTAGGGATTTGTATAGGTTTGGAACTGGAGATGAAACTTCTATGTTTTCTTTGAATAGGAATTTTAATGGCGCCATTATTCCTGGAGCTGCTACTAATGGCCCTATTCTTTGTTGTATTCTTGCATGAATATATTTTCTTTCAATTCCCGGGAGTAATGTTGATATTAAGAAACAAACAATTATTGTTAATATTACTGCGAGAATTGAATTTATTATTGTGTTTTCAATCATTTTCATTATCTCCTGATTATTTCAATTGCTCTGTCTGTGCATGTGAAACATGGATCGCATTGTACAATTGATAATTGTCCATCTGTTATTTGATCTCCTATGCATGCGTATTGCATTGCTGCTATGTTTGCCATTGAAGGTGTTCTTATAATGCAGTGTCTTACTCTTCCACTTTCAAGGGCGTATGAGTGATATAGTGTTCCTCTTGGAACTTCTATGTAACTTTCATTAATGTCTGTGTCGAACATTTCCCAGTTTCTGTTAACTATTTTTCCTTCGGGGATGTTTTTGATTGCTTGGCGAATAATTTTTATTGATTCAAATGATTCAAGTGCTCTCATTATTAAATTTGACCTTACATCTCCGTCAGGTTGTGTTATTACGTTGAAATCAAAGTTGTCGTATTCAAACATTGTGGTTCTCAGGTCTCTTGCAACACCTGTTGCTCTTAGTGTTGGTCCTGTTACTGCCAGTTTTATTGCTTGTTTTTGTGGTAGTACACCGATTCCTGTAATCCTTGATTGTACTATTGTATCTGCAAGGAATCTTTCAACAAATCCATTGAGTTCTTCTTCTAGTGTACCCATGTCTTTTTGGAGCCTTTGGAGTTTGGATTCGTTTAGGTCACATCTTGGTCTTACTCCTCCCAGTACTGAGCATCCGTATTGAACTCGGTTTCCTCCAATCATTGCCAGCAGTTCCATTACAATTTCTCTTAAGTAGAATATTCTCATTGAAAATGTTTCATGTGAGAGTACTTCACAACCATGAGCTAAATATAAGAAGTGTGAATGTAAACGTTCAAGTTCACCCATTATCACTCGAATATATAATGCTCTTTGTGGAATTTCAATACCTAAACCTAATTCTGCAGTTCTGCATGAATTCCATATATGTGAATTAGAACAAATTCCACATATTTTTTCAGTTAATGCATTTGCTTTCTCAACAGGAAGACCCTCCATAATCCTTTCAATACCACGATGATTAACACCAATAGTTATTTCCGCCTCCTGAATTATCTCATCTTCAACAAAAAATCTAACCCTATACGGTTCCAATGCAGCCGGGTGAACCGTACCCATTGGAATTTCTGTTTCTATAATATTACTTCTCGGTACTTTCTCATCCATTTAATCCCCTCTTCTAATCAGCATCCAATAATGTAGGTAACAGTGACACAACACCAGCTAAAACATCCTGAGGCCTTACAGCACAACCCGGAACTTTAGCATTCACTGGAATAATATTCTCAACTGGCCCTTCAATCTCTTCAGATGGAATATCCCCATAACAATTCTTATAAACACCACCCATTAAAGCACAACTTCCAGCAGCTACAACCAACTTAGGATTAGGAATAGCTTCATAAATTGCCTCCAACGGTTTTCTATTCAAATGAGTTACCGGCCCTGTAACCACCAACACATCCGCTTCACGAGGATTCCATGTTAAAAACACATTATACTGCTCAGCATCAAATCTAGGTGATAAAATTGAATTAACAATTTCAATATCACAACCATTACATCCACCAGTATAAACCAGCATGACATGTATTGCCCTTGCTCTTGAAAATGATTTAATTCCCATTTAATCACCATCCTCCCTATTTTTCAATATAGTATTATCTGATAAGTACTGTGCAATAAATTTAAGTTTATCATCTGAAATTTTAAACGGCTTATTAATAGTATCCGCAATATCCACTTCAATATCACCAACATTACTCGGATGTATTGTTCCTTTCTCACCATAAAGTGAATACACCGGACAGAAATCATGACAATAATAACAAACAACACATTTTTCAAGATTAATTTCAGGTACTTCGCTTTTAGTCCATTTATCAGTTAATTTAATTGGATTAGTTAATTTTTTCATCTCAACCGCACCTGTTGGACAGACATTAGCACAACCTGAACATCCAATACAAGCTTTCTCATCAACACGATCATCCACTTCAACAGATAATGTTACAATTTGATTTCTCAACTCCATATCAGTAACCCTATCTGCTGCGAAAAAGATCCTTTTAAAGTTAGTGAAAGCTCCTTCCAAAGCAATTCTAAGCATACTAATCATTTAAATACCCTCTAATTGAATCTTTAAATTTTCTTTCAAATAAGAATGCACTTGCAGGACATGCATTTTTACATGCACCACAATAAATACAATTCTCTTCATTAACAATATAATTACCATCAACTTCATCAATCGCATCATATGAACAAATTCCATGACAAAGCCCACAATGCATACATAATTCCTGTTCAATGAAATTAAAACCACCTACAATCTCATTCTTATACATTGTTGATTTATCAATAGCATCAACAGGACAGTGAACAGCACAGTTTTCACATAAAATACATTTATCCAAATTAACTGAAATATTTCCCCTGTTCAAAGTTATTGCATCTTCCTGGCAAACTTCAACACAAATTCCACATGAAATACAATCTTCACTAACACTTCCATCCCATGTTCGAGTCATAAATTGACGAGCACCTTCACTATCACAAACCTGAACACATTTACCGCAACTCACACAAAAACCTGAAAGAGTAGGAAGTTCCTCATCATTAAACTCATCAAAGATAAACATTTCCTCATCTTCATGTAAAGTATTAACCGGACAATGATTAATTGCCAATTCATGTGTTGTGTTTTCAGTATCAATTGTTGGATTATATCTTAATTTAGAATCCACATATTTAAGTGAATTATTTTCACATAAATCTGCGCATAAACCACAATTTAAACAGGATATGATTTTACCTGTTGCTTTCTGATTTAATTTATTAACCAATATTTTAAAATCATCAACTGAAATTGCATTATGAGGACATGCTTTAAGACAATTAAGACAAAGAGTGCATGAAGTATTATTAACCAGCTGATGTTTGTTCATAGATTGATTTGGACAAACATCACTACATAATCTGCATTCTCTACAAATCCCCTCATCCCAATCCACTTTAACATGAATTGCTCCTGTCGGACAGTATTCCTGACATCTTCCGCATAAAATACATTTATCATAATCAGTTCCAACATATGTTCTTGAAACTTCTTTAATTTCACTTTCACTTTTAGATGGTACATTATCCAGTGGAGGATTTAAAATGTTAAATGATTTAATTAAATTAATCTGTTTTTCTTTTTCAAATTCAAATCCATCTACACGACAATCAGGGAATGCTTCTGCACATACTCCGCATCTTGAACAAATACCATACACAACACCATCCGTTATTGTAATATTATTTGTTGGGCAATTATACATGCACATCCCACATCCATTACATTTAGCTCTGTCCACCACATATCCACCATAACTGTTTTTAAATATTGCATGGTTAGGACAGTTATCATGGCAAATCCCACAGGTAAGACAGCTGAATGGAACCCCATTTATTAATCTAATAGATTTTGTAGGACATGATTTAATACAATCTCCATTTGCTCCACATGTATTAGTTGATAAAAACATAATTAAAAACCCCTCTTATATTTTATTTACTCCTTGTAAATATTTTACCTACAAAAATTCCTATTAATGCAGATATGAATGCTGTTGAAATTGGTAAATCATTGTAAAATGGATAATTACCAGCTTGCCATGCAATAATAATACCTGCAATAAGTATTAGTATAAATGCTGCTAATGTGAATTGTGTGTCATTAGCTTTGAGTTTAATTTGTGAGGAGATTATTAAACCCAATAGTAAACCGAATATTATTGGTCCAACGGATAACATTATTCAGCCCCCTCAGTAATCTTTTTAAACCCTGCAAATGCAATGACAATTGAGGATAAACCTACAAATACTTTTAAACCTACGAATATGTTAAGGTATGGTATGATACCTGCATTTGTAACATCCGGATAATGAAGAATAATTTGGATTGTTTGTGGAACAAGGTTGAATAAATCAGTACCGGCATTATATAAGAAAAATCCTCCGGCAAATAAACCTATTAATCCTAAAACTATAAAGCCTAATGCACCAACAGATTCCAATACTTCAATATATAAATGTGAAAATTCCAATGGAGAATTACCAACTCCATAAACAAGAATTGATAAAATAACACCACTTGCTATCATCGCACCACCCTGGAAACCACCACCCGGAGTGATGTGACCTCCAAGAATAGTCATTATCCCTAAACAAATCAATATAATTGAAATTGGTAAAGATATGAGTTTTAAAATAACACTACCCTGACTCATCTTTTATCCCCCAATAATCCTCTGCCGAATATTAATAAAACAACCAAACCGGCAGTTAATAAAATAATTGATTCACCTAAAGTATCATATGCTCTGAAATCAAAAATCACAACAGTAACCATGTTAGGAGCAATTTGAGTTCCTAAAGCATTATAAATATTACTCACACCCGGAGTAATCATACCTGATAAGTTAAATATTGCATCAAGTAAAGTAACAGAAAATATTCCTGTTAAAACCGCAGCAAGTAAATTACGAATAGTATTTTTAGACAAGATTACCACCCCAATACATGAATGTAACAATAAGAGCAAGAACTAAAATTGCATAAAACAACATTTTTTCCAATGAATCTTCCTGTTCAATTTTAAACTTAGGAATAAGTGGAATATTACTGATTAACACAATAGCCAATATTAATGCAACAAGTCCTGCAAGTAAAACACTAACATGTCTTAATAATATAGATGCCAATACTAATGATACAATAATGAATATTTCAGCTGTAATACTTCCTGAAACATCAACATTAGTCACAGGTCCTGGTGAAAACAATTTCCTGAACTGCTTTACAACATTAAATATTTGATCATATAATTTCATAATATCCCTCCAACAAAACTGGAAATTCCATTTGTAACCACATCAGGGAAAATACCTAATAATATAACAATTATTAATAATATTCCCATTGCAAAAACCATTGCTTTAGGAACTGATTTGTTTTCAAGTTCCAAATCATTAGGTTTTGGTTTTAAAAACATTGTATAATATGTTTTTACAAATACAACAAAAGTAGCTATACTCACCATAATAGCTAAAATTGATAATTCCGGATATCCACAACTTAAAGATGCCTGAACAAGCATTAATTTAGATTGGAAACCACTTAAAGGAGGAACACCTGCCATTGCAAGACCTCCTATTAAAAGCATTAATCCAACTTTAGGATGATAAGCCAGTAAACCTCCAAGTTTTCTTGTATCAACTTCATTTGTTGCATTTACAATAGCTCCAAATCCTATGAATAATAATGCGGTTATTATAATTTCATTTAAGGCCTGGAAAAGACCTGCTGTTATTGAGAAGTTTGTTCCAAGACCAATACCTAAACCAATGAAACCTAATTCTCCCACTGCTAAAAATCCAATCATTCGTCTGAAGTCAGTTTGTGTGAGTGCTAATGAAACACCTAATACCATAGCTAAGATAGAGAAGAAAACTATGAGAACTTCAAAGATTGGAAGAACAGCATAAATTCTAAACATTATTAATACTATTGAAATCATTGAAATAACAGTAAATGATTGTAATAATGCTGCTCCATGAGGTTCTGCTTTTGAATATATTCCGGATTTGATAGTATGGAATGGTGGAAGACCTGATGCATATAACCATCCGAAGAATATTAATGCAAGAGATAATAAGAATACTGGAGATTTAATGTTTATAAGTCCGAATTTAACAGCATAAACAATATCCGTTACATTAACACTACCGGTTAGTGCGAGTAAAAATCCTATTCCTAAAAGCATTATTGGAGAACCGATTGATCCTAAAATCATATATTTCAATGCCATTTCATAACTGTAATCAATTGAAGATGCTGCAACTATACCTACCTGTGCCAGTGCAAGTATTTCAAAGAATACAAACATATGGAATATATCATCAGTTAAAATCATTGCAGTTACAGCTGCTGTTCCTAAAAACAACAGGAATAAATAAGGCCATGATACTTTTTTGTATTTGGTCAGGTAAATGAATATTACCAGAAATGTTAAAAGTCCAATGGCTCCTATGAATATCTGTTGCAGGAATGTGAATGAGTATGTGATTGCCGGATGATATGTGATTCCTGTTATATTATCCAACATTGGAGGATATCCTCCGAAGTAGTGTAGACCATAATTTGATAATAATGGAATTAACGGTAAACATAATGCAACAATAAATGCGAAAATCTTTGTTATTTTATTAAATTTTGAAAAGGCACTGATGAGTAATGCTGCTATTAATGGAACAATAACCATAAGTGGAATTAATTCATTCATTGTATTCCTCCTGTTTTGATGTGTCAGCTAACATTACTTTTGTTGATAAAGTATGATATCTTCTGTATAAAACCATTACTAAAGCCAGCATAACTGCCAGTGTACTTGCTCCGATTACAATACTGGTTAGTACTAAACCGAAAGGTAAAGGATATGCTGCGTTTGCTGCAAACCATGAAGTATCCATTCCAGGAAGTAATATTGGAACAACACCTCCTGCTTTATAACCTATGGCAACTATGAATAGATTAGCTCCTTCTTCAATGAAACTGATTCCTATGATTTTCTTTATAATATTATCAATGAATATTGCTGAGTAAAGTCCTATTATGATTAGGGCAGCAGATGTTAATAATATTGCAAGTTGTACTTGTGCCATTAGCTATCACTCCTTTGTGTTTTTTTAACTGCCAGAGCAATGAATACTGGGACAATTGCTGCTCCTACAATGGCTTGTGTTAGGGCAACATCCGGTGCTAATAATACTTGGAATAACACTGCAAGTGCTGCGGCTGAAAAACCAGTTAAAATTGCTGCTTTAAATAAGTCTTTTTGTATAAGAGCAAGTATTGCACTTAATATTATTATAATACATAATATGAATTCTAACATGATTTAGTCACCCTCATCTATTTCTAATGTAGTTACTGAAAATCTTTCATCAACTTTTAATTTCTCTGAGTTTTTACTTTCCAGAGATTGTATTTTTTCTTTAGGATGGATGAATGGATGATTTTCATCTACTTTTTGTTCAACATTAATTAAATCTGAATTATTTTCTCTATCTTCTTTTTTCCAATAAGCGTTAGCTATTGCATGTGCTATAAATGGTGCTAGAATAAAGTAGATTCCAGCTAAGAGATAATGTCCAAGACCTATCATTGCGATAATACATGCAATATCAAAAAGTCCAATAATGTGGATTCTTGCATAAACTGCATTTTTAGTATTTTTATCGAGACTAATAAGACCTATTGCTGATATTATTGTTAGGAAAGCTGCTATGATGAGGAGGATTGCTTTTATATACTCTATCATTTATCTTCCCCTCCTACTGTAACAGCAAAAGCAATAGTTCCTACAAAACCAAAGAATATTAACGCTAATGATATATCTTTATAGAATCCAAGATTATATAAATCTCCTCCTATGAGTAATACTACTGCAAAGGCATTGACTATTGCGGAACTTGCTAGAAGTCCCATGGAAGTGGATTTATATGCGCTTGCTCTTAGGCTGGCTAGCATCATCATGATTAATGCTATAACCAAAATATATTTTGAAATTAACAATATATCCATACTATCTCACTCGATTTTTTTTATGAATAAAAGAGTATTATTCTAACATTTTCTTTATATATGGTTCAAAGGGAATAATATCTTCTTTTTTTCTTGGAGAAATAGCAGCTACTTTGATAATGTTGTTATCACTGTCTAAATCAACAGACAAAGTACCGGGAGTTAAAGAAATACTGTTTGCTAATATTGTTTGTGAAACTGGTCTTTCCAATACGGTTTCAATATCTACAACTATAGGATCAATATTTCTCCTCATAATACCATTAAATGCAACGTCAATTGTTGATTTAATGATTTCATAAATAAGGACTATGAAATAAATAATTCCATAACCGATTCTAGTCAAAAACATTAAATAAGCTCCATTTCAATTATTATAGTTTTTATTTGTCAAAAAAAATTGACAATATAATTATTATATATACTATTATTTATCATGATTTTTCATTATAAAGTTATGCTTTTAAAAAAAAATACAAAACCCCCAAAAAACACATAAAAAATAAAACCTCCAAAACAAAACACCTAAAAAAACAAAAATCAATGTAAAAAAGAATAAAAAATAAAAACAACAAAAAACACAAACCTAAAAAACAAACAAAACCATAACAACAAACAAAAAACACAAACCTAAAAAACAAAACCCCTAAAAAAATCAAACAAAACAGAAACATGAACCAACAAAGACAAAACAACCAACAAAAAAATCATACACAAACCAAAATTCCTAAAAACCTTCCTAGAAGACAAAGGAGCAAAAATCTTCACACCCGCAGGAGTAAAAGAATCCAAAACAACATGAGAAAACAAACCCAAAAACAAACTCAACACAATATCAACATAACCAACCATAAAACACGGAAACAAAAACAAAGAAACAAAAAACAAAGGAATAAAAAACAATAACAACCTCTTATTCAAAAATAAAAAACCAACAAGAACAATTAAAACCGCCAACAATAAATACTCATCTTCCAAAACAGTAACAACACCAACTAACTGAAACCCCCAAATCAAAATCAAACTAATAGCAGAAGCCAAAGTTAAAACACCAAAAATAGAATGAGTAAAACTCCTATGCTCGGAAAAATAAAAAGTTAAACCTAAAAATATAATAATCAAACCAACATAATAAGGTAATTTAAGGATATAAAGTGAAATGAACACTATTAACCCTAAAATAATCATCTTATAAACAGATTCTTTTTTAAATTTATGATCAAAATCCGGGACATTTGCACCAATAAAAGTTAAAGCAATTAATAAAGGATTGTGAAAAAACATCACAGCAAGAATTAATGCAAAAATTGAATGACCTTTATAAGAAGACATAATTAAACGCCCATATGACCGTATTACCTTATTGTTAAGTGAAATCTAAAATGATTTCAATATTACATTATTTAATAATAATTAAAATAACTAGTTTACCCAAGAGCATTTGAAAACTGGAATAATCTATCCTAAAAATATTTCTCAAAAAAACCAGATTATAGAATCTGACAAAATTAATGTCTTATTGTAGTGAAAATCCCTAAGCATTATATAAATATTATTGGAAAGTATTGGACGATTCTTATTGGTTTTATACGAATTGTTCGTAAATATGTTTGATTAATTGTTGCTTTTTTAATTAAAATTTTTCCTAAGTTAATGATTTTTTGATATATTTGAGGTGATGGTAGAGTGGATTGGTGGTCCACACTAATTAATTCAATCAATTTGTCAAATAATGTCACAAATTAAAATTCCACTTCATCGAAGTTCATTTTTTAGAATCCTCACCTTGAAAACTGTTAACCTAGCTTTGATTCCTATCAATCGTCAATCAGAAAAAATGCTTGTTATATTCTTAACTAATATAGGTAGGAATATAAGTGACTGTTAAAAAAATAATGCAGTCAAGAAGCATTTCTACCATCAATTCACCTTCCTTAGGAGGATAAAATATTTTGGATATTCGCTTTATCATTCTATGACTCCTAATTTTATATAGAATTTTTATCTGTTCCAGAGTACTATCATTTATTACTTTTATTATATAAAGTATTACTTTTTATTTTTTTACAAAAATTTATATATTAAAAAAAGGCAAGTAGTATTATTGGATATTCGTTGGAATTCATTTTATGGTTCCAATTTTTAATAATAGTTTAGAGTTATTTTTAACTCTATCCTATTATTAAGTTCTTATTTTATTAGAAAATTAGTTTTATACTGTAGTTTTAGTGCTTGAAATCGATAAGTATCGGAATTTTTTTATAAGTTTTATACGAATTGTTCGTTATAACAGTGGCTTTTTCAAGAAGGCATAGTTATTAAATTAAGTGGCTTTCATGCCAGTTATAAGTTTTGATATAGGAGAATTAACAAAAGCAAAAGGAAATTTTAGCAAAAGAATTCAGGAATCTGCTTCAAGGGTCACAGGACTTCCAATAGAAATGATATACGTGTTTTTCAACGAAAGGAAATTTGACAATGTTGGAGTCGGTGGAGTTCTTCTAAGCAATCAGGAATAAGAAG
>SUTL01000121.1 GCA_015062925.1 Methanobrevibacter thaueri | reverse complement strand
ATTGGAGGGGAGGAAAACATGATATTTCCTCTATCGCGATTCATAAAAAGACTAAAAGACAAATTTCAACTCTACAAACCCGAAGCAGACGGCGTACAATTCGTAAAACCACACAACACAAGCAGAACATGCCACCACTGCGGACACATAAACAAAGAGTTAAAAGTCAAAACACGCAACTGGAAATGTCCAAAATGCGGAAAAATACTTGATAGGGACACAAACGCAGCAATTAATATTCTAAACCGCTGGTTCAACGGAGATAGCCTGAAAAAATACTTAAATTAACCATTATTAAGTGAAAATAATTCAGGAATCCCCATCCTCTATAGGATGGGGTGGTTCAACATCTAAACGATAAAACTCATAAATATCTATCATATGCTCAATCAAAAAGACAACACGAATATTTAGGATTGCCAGGTAAATTTAAAGCAAGATGCTCCCAAGAAATAGTTTTTAAAAACATGGAAATCGGAAGAAGAGATGAGTTTTATTTAATATTGTGTGTATTTTGTGGATATTTTTTTGGTTTACCAAAACATTTATTAAGTAAAACAATGTTATATAACAATAGTTATTATAACAAATGTTATATTAACTTTAAAATAACCCTTTTATATGCCTTAAAATAAAATAATTATTATAGGAGAAAAAGATATCATGGCAAATATTCCAAAATTAAAAAGAGGAGTACTTGATAGTATCACCGATGCTATTGGAAACACTCCAATTGTAAGATTAAACAATTTAACAAAAGATTTAGAAGCAGAAGTTGATGTAAAAATAGAATCTTTCAATCCAACAGGTAGTGTAAAAGACCGTGTTGCAGTTGCAATGATTGAAGATGCAGAAGAAAAAGGTTTATTAAATGAAAATTCTGTAATTATCGAACCAACAAGTGGAAATACTGGTATTGGACTCGCATTCGCAGCAGCTGCTAAAGGTTACAGGTTAATTTTAACAATGCCCGACACAATGTCTATTGAAAGAAGAAAATTTTTAAGTGTTTTAGGAGCAGAATTAGTTTTAACCCCAGGTGCAAATGGAATGGGTGGAGCTATTGCAAAAGCAAAAGAATTAGAAGAAAACACTGATGATGCAATTATATTAGGTCAGTTTGATAACCCTGCTAATGTTAAAATACATGCTGAAACCACTGCTCAGGAAATTTTAAGAGATACTGATGGTAAAGTTGATATTGTAATTGGTGGTGTCGGTACTGGTGGAACTATCACTGGTATTGGTAAAGTTCTTAAAAAAGAAGTTCCGGATGTGAAAATTGTCGCTGTTGAACCTAAAGATTCCCAAACTTTAGGTAAAGGTGAAAAAGGACCTCATAAGATTCAGGGTATTGGTGCAGGTTTTGTTCCTTCTATTTATGATGATAGTGTTATTGATGAGATTATTCCAGTTGAAAATGAGGATGCAGGAAAAACTTTAATAGCTCTTGCTACTAAAGAAGGTATTTTTTCAGGTATTTCCTCTGGAGCTGCAACATGGGCGGCATTGGATTTAGCTAAAAAAGAAGAAAATAAAGGTAAAAGGATAATAGCTATTTTACCGGATAATGGTGAGAGATATCTCTCTGTAGATTGGTTGTTTGAATAAGAAAAACTATATATACCATATGTTATATAAATTTTATACATAAAATCTTTGAGGTTTATTTAATGTTTGAAAATTTAAGGAGTGAAATTAAAGCAATTAAACAAAAAGACCCTGCAGCACGTTCCACATTGGAAATTTTTTTATGTTATCCGGGTTTTTATGCTTTATTATTCCATAGAGTTAGTCATTGGTTATGGAATCACTCTTTAAAACTCCTTGCTCGTATGAATTCAAATTTAGCCAGATTCATAACTGGAATTGAAATTCATCCTGGAGCAACATTTGGTAAAAGAGTATTTATTGATCATGGAATGGGTGTTGTTGTTGGTGAAACAGCAATTGTCGGTGATGATGTATTGATTTATCAGGGAGTAATTCTTGGTGGAACCAGTACAGAAAAAACCAAAAGACATCCTACAGTTGAAAAGGGAGTAGTTATTGGTGCCGGTGCTAAAGTAATGGGTAATATTACTATTGGTGAGTATTCTAAAATTGGTACTGGTGCGGTTGTTCTTAAAGATGTTCCTCCTCAATCAACTTGTGTTGGTGTTCCAGGACGTATTGTTAAATGCAGGGGTGAGCGTAAAAAAGTTGATCTTGATCATAATAAGCTTCCGGATCCTGTTGCTGATGCAATCAGAACTCTTGAAAAACACCTTAAAGAAAATGATAAACATATTAAGATTTTATTTGATAAAAATGAAATATGTTTAACTGAAGATATTAGAGAAGAGCAAAAAGATTTAGAGGATTTGTTTAAAAAATAGAAGGGATTTTTTATGAAACCACCTTGTGAAATCGTAGTATGGTATGTAATACCTGCAATTAGGTCAGAATTAGCTAAAGAACTTTTAAACTTGGGTATGAAGCAGAAAGATGTTTCTGAAATCATGGATATCACTCAACCTGCTGTGTCTCAGTATATTACTGATAAGCGGGGCAGTGGTATTAAACTCGATGATAATGTAAAAGAAATGATACATCAATTTGCTAAGGAATTATCAGAAGGCACAGCAACAAAAGCAGATTTAATATCAAGAACATGTAACATCTGCAAAAATGTTAAAACCATTGATGTAATAGAACAACTAAATATAGACAAATCAGAACTAGGAGATGACTGTCAAACCTGTTTAGGTTCCGAAGCAAAATAGAAAAAATATTGGATAAAATAGTAAAGTATTTAAACTATAACACACCAATATTTTATTATATTTTTAATTTTAGTGGCAAGTTTACCGAGTGGCTAGGTGTGTGGCTGCAGACCATAATACGGGGGTTCAAGTCCCTCACTTGCCTTTTACAATTACTTTTTTTCGAGGTTTATTTTTATGGAAATTTATTCAACATTAACCCGCAGTAAAGAGGATTTTAAAACAATTAATAACAACCGTGTTAATTTATTTGTTTGCGGTCCAACAGTATATGATGACGCACATATAGGACATGGAAGAACATACATATCATTCGACACAATAAAAAGATACTTGGAATTTAAAGGCTACGCAGTATTCTACATTCAAAACATAACAGATGTAGATGATAAAATAATCAACAGATCAAAAGAAAGTGGAATTCCAGCACAACAACTCGCCCGCAAATTCGAAAAACGCTACCAAGAAGACATGGAAAAATTAAACGTTACAAATGTTAGTTTATTTGCAAGAGCAACAGACCACATGCCAGAAATTATCAATCAAATACAAAGACTAATAGATAAAGGATTTGCATATGAAACCGATGACGGAGTATACTTTGAAGTAGATAAATTCGAAGAATTCGGTAAACTATCCAACAGAAACACACAAGATGCAGAATCCCATAGAGACATCGCACAAACAACAAAGAAAAACCCACAAGATTTTGCACTATGGAAAAAACGTATAGGTGTGGATGAACCAGTATGGCAATCTCCATGGGGAGATGGAAGACCTGGATGGCATATTGAAGATACTGCAATCACAGAATACTACTTTGGAGCACAATATGATGTTCATGGAGGAGGACTTGATTTAATATTCCCTCACCATGAAGCGGAAATCACTCAAATGGAAGCAGTCAGCGGTAAATCTCCAATGGTGAAATACTGGTTACACACAGGATTTTTAAATGTGAATGGGGAAAAAATGTCAAAATCCCTACATAATTTCATCACTATCCGTGAACTACTTGAAACTTATGAAGCAGACACTTTCAGATTCTTTGTTTTATCAACTCATTACAGAAGCCCAATTGACTTTTCCAAAGATTCTCTTCATCAATCTGAGAGAAGTTTGGATAGAATCAGAAAATACTATGATCAATTAGATGTTGAAGTTGAGGATGATAGTTTTGAATCAGATGTTTTATCCAAACATAAATTAGAATTCTTTAACAGTATGGATGATGATTTCAACACTCCTAAAGCGATTGCTGCTTTATTTGGTTTAATGAATGATACAAAAAATGATTTGGATTCCTTATCTGATGAAGATAAAATGGCTATTAAAGCATTTCTTAATGATGCTTCTCATATTTTAGGTGTTAATTTCAATGTTCCTAGTGTTGGTGCAGGATCTGATGATTTACTTGATTTAATTGGTGATGTTAGATCTAAATTAAGGGCTAATAAACAGTATGATTTATCTGATGAAATTCGTGATAATTTACAGTCTTTAGGTTTTGAAATTAACGATTAATTTTTTTTATTTTTCTTTTTTTTATAATTGAATTTATATTATTTTCTACATAAAATGCTATTTAATATGTAATGTTGATTATTATTAAATATAGTATGAAGCAAAAGTAAATTTTGTTAAACTAATGGTCTTTTAATTGTTCTTTTAATTAATTATTCAATAGTGTGTTTGTGTTTGATTTTTTAAAAAATTGTCTTTTTTTTTTTGATTTGAAGGTTATCAGCACAAAA
>SUTL01000012.1 GCA_015062925.1 Methanobrevibacter thaueri | reverse complement strand
ACACCAGCCACAGTATACACAAAGTTCTGAGTCAATAACTGAGTTTCCTTTAACAACTGCTTTTGCTGGGTCTAATTCGTATTCACCATAGTTACATGCTCTACAGATTGCTTTGATAGCACTGGTAGGACAGGATTTTTTACATACTAAACAGTATACACATTTATCTTTGTCTATGACAATGGATTCTTTACCAGTTTCTTTATCAACAACGATTGCTTCTGCAGGACATAATTCTTCACATACTCCACAGTAGATACATTCGTCATCGTTTACTTCGATTTCACCGGTTACTAAGTCTGAGCGTTGTGGTAAAATTCTTTCAATGACTATTGCGTCACGTGGACATGCGATTTCACATCTTTTACAGTAAACACATTCATCATCATCAATTTGTGAGAAAGCGTTGTAATGAGGATATGCGTCTATTTCTTTTATTGGTACGCCGTCGATTGTTAATACTAATGCATCAACAGGACATAAACCACTGCACATACCACATAATACACATTTACTTTCGTCAATGCTTATTCTTTGAACATCAAAGTCTTGTTTGAAGTTTTGTGCTATCTTTTCATGACCACTGAAGTAGATGTCGTTGGATAATCTGTGACGTGCGTCGATTGCAATTGCGTTTAATGTAATTGCTTCGACTGGACAAGTTGATTCACAAATTCCACATCCGAGACATGTGTGATCATTGAAGGACAAGTTTCTAACTTCTTCTGCTGATCTTGTGATGTCAAAGTTGTTGTCTTTAACCTCTTTTAAATTTCTAATCATATTCAATCTCCAAAATTTTTATAGAATCCGTTGGGCAGTCATCGCTGCATAGCTCGCACCCACAACATTGTATGGAGTCTGCATGGGCTTTTAATGATTCTAAGTTAATAGCGTTCATTGTACATGCATTTACACATAAGCCGCAACCAATACAGGAATCTTCTATAATTACTTCGAAATTTCTTTCTCTGCAAATATTCACAATTTTTCGACTCTGTTCTGGTTCGTCAAATATTGCTTCGGTCATTTTTAAGAAGTCTCGTGGGCAAAGGTCTATTATTGTTCGGGCAACGTCTATTGAGTTCCATGATAGATTTCTGCCGTTTAGATAGTGTGATATCGTTGATCTATCGACGTTTAACTCTTTTGCTATTGCCTGGTGACTTTTGCCTGCATCTTTTAACTTGACCGCAGCCAAATATTTTAGACCAGATGCAATATGTTTTGGCATTTAATAACCACCATGTGTAATGATTACACATATGTTTTCTTATATAAATATATTTGCCTACTAGAATTAAGACACAAGCTTTATATATTACTGTGGGAATACTACACTAAACTCTTTCGTAAAACCCAATTACAAACAATAAAAATCAAAAAAAATAAAGAAAAAAACAATATAGATAAAATAAAAAACAGTTCCATCGAATCAGTAAAATCAAATAATGTTAAAGCACAGTACCACTAAGTGATAGTGATGAAAATTACAGAAAAGTTAATAAAAAATCATTGAAAAGTAATAAAAAATAAAGAATTTAAAGAAAAAAAATTAGGTAAAACAAAATATGTGTAGTAACTACACATCAAAATAAAAAAAACCATTATAAACAAAGAAAAACAAAAATAACAATACATAATAATATAAAAACATTGGAGAAAAAAACAAAATGAAAATAATATCAATAGTAGGGAAAAAAAACACCGGGAAAACAACACTAACCACAAAAATAATCCAAGAACTGACAAAAAGAGGATACAACACAGCATCAATAAAACACTCCCACCACACAATAGAAATGGATAAAGAAAACACCGACACATGGAAACACAAACAAGCAGGAGCAAACCTCGTAGTCGGCGTAGGATCAACAACATTCTACAACACAACACAAGAACACAACCTAAACAGAATACTATACCTACTAAAACACTTCGACAACTACGACTACATAATCATCGAAGGATACAAAAACTACAACTACCCAAAAATAACAACCTCCCCCGAACTAAAAGACAAATATACAATCAAAGAAATAAACGCACTAAACACAACCCCCGAAGACATAAAAGAACTGGCAGACCTAATAGAAAAACATGCACACGACATAACCAACACCCTATACACTCACACCTGCGGATATAACAACGGCGAAACAATAGCCCAAGAAATAAGAAACGGAACCCTCACACAAAACGACCTGGACCACATCCACACATACCTGTCAATTGATGAAAAAGTAATAGGACTAAACCAATTCGTAAGCAACTACATAAAACAAAACCTCCTCGGAATAATAAACACACTAAACCTAAAAGACTACGGAATCACAGAAATCGGAAAAATAGAACTAATAATACCAAACGAAAAAACACCACAAAAACAAGAAAACAACAACTGCACAATAGAAATAAACAACAAAAACCTAATAACCAACAAATTCACAAAAAACCTAATAGCAAACACAATAACCGGAATGATAAACTCCCTTAAAACACCAGACAAAACAAAACAAATAGAACTGGAAATAACAAACATAAACAACAACAACCTAAAAAATGCAAAAATCACACTAAAAACCAACAAAACAAACCTAGAAATAAACGAATTCACATCAAAAATATTAAAAGAAACAACCTACTCCATAATAAACACATTAAAAACCGATGATGAAATAAAACAAATAAAAATAACCGTAGAAGATGATATCATATGTTAGAAGGAGTAGTTAAAGACAAATTTGAAAGACCAATACTTTCACTAAGAATAACCCTAACAAACAGATGTAATGTAAACTGCCTATACTGCCATCACGACGGAATGGTACAATCCAAAGACGAAATGAACGCAGAAGAACTATACACAATCTGCAAAATCGCCAAAAAAAATGGAGTTAAAAAAATAAGATTATCCGGAGGAGAACCACTACTAAAAAAAGACATAGTTGAAATAGTAGAAAAAATAAACTCACTAGATTTTAAAGACATATCCATGACAACAAACGGAATACTACTGGAAAAATATGCAAAACCCCTAAAAGAAGCCGGTCTCGACCGTGTTAATGTAAGTTTAGACACACTAAACAGGAAAACATATGAATTCATCGCAAAAAAAGATTATCTTGAAGATGCAAAAAAAGGAATATTAAAAGCAGTAGAAGTCGGATTATACCCAGTTAAAATTAATATGGTTATAATGAAAGACATTAATCAAAACGAAATTAAAGACATGTTCGAATTCTGCAGGGATAATGATATTGTTCTTCAGCTTATTGAATTAATTGAAAGTGAAAACTGTGATAATGACAAGTTCAGTAAGGATTATCATTATAAGTTAGATATGGTTGAAGAAAGATTAAGTGATATAGCTAGTGATGTGCGTGAACGTAAGTTTATGCAGGGACGTAAAAAATATTACATTGACGGTGGAGAAATCGAAGTAGTTAAACCAGTTGACAATGCTACCTTCTGTGCAAATTGCTCCAGATTAAGAATAACACCTGACGGAAAAATCAAACCATGCCTTTTAAGAAACGATAATCTAGTCGAACTAATATCACATGTAAGAAACGGTGTTAGTGAAGAAGAACTGGAAAAAATATTCATCACAGGAATTAATAAACGAGAACCATATAATTCCTAAAAAAAAACTTATTTTAAAAAAAAAGAAAAGGTAAAAAAGGTAATAACCCTTTTTTTATAACCATTTAGCTTTAGATACATGATCAGTGAATGGAAGTGGTTCATCACTACCCATACCTGGAATGTATCCGTAAATTTCTCTTACTTTATTGTTAACAGTACTCCATACTTTAGCTACAGGAATTTCACATGGACAAACTTCAGAACATTGACCACAGTTAGTACATGCATCAACCATGTGCACTAAACGTGTTAAATGGAAAAATGGAGCAGCAGGAGTGTATCCACCAGGTACCCATTCAGGACCTTCAGCTTCAAGACAGCAGTCTTCACAGAAACATAATGGACATGCTTCACGACAACCATAACATTTCATACATTTGGAGAATTCATCTTCATATTGATAGAACACATCAATAATGTCTCCGGTAGTACCTGCATAATCAACTTCTTTTTTCTCAGCAGATTCTTTAAGCATGAAGTTGTTAATGTTTTCCCTGATTTTAATACCTTTTTCTTCAGGTGCTTCTGTTTTAATTAAACCTGAATCAATAACTTTACCTAATACTTCAGCACCTTTATCTGAGAATACTTCTACAAAAGTAGCTTTTCCAGTTAAAGGACCGATAACTCCCCAGTTACCTAAAGCTAAATCAGCATTGGATGGGATTTTAAGATTACATCTTTGACAGTTTTCTCTTCTACCCATTCCTTGTTCTTCCAAATCACCGATTGCAATTCCTTTTTCACCATCAGCGGTTTCCATAATGAGTTTTCCTTTAGAAATTTCTTCTTTAATAACATCTTTAGGATCAAGCTCATATACATCTCTAATCATATTCATGGTTGGAACAGGTGACATAGTTCCACCACAGTTAACACCAATCATAATGACATTATCTTCGATGATTTTTCCTTTTTTCATTAATTCACGGATGGTCATTGCATCACAAGGTTTACATGCAACAGCAAGTTTCATGTCTCTTGCACCATCTAAGTATTTGGATACGAATTTAGCAATGTTTAAAGTACCACAGTGTATGGAACCTGCAGTTTTAATTACATCAGCAGGGTCAGTTATGAGGGTTGGTACACCGTCATAAATATCGTGACCTTCTGTGACACCTACAACACCATCAACAATACCTTCTTCTAATAGGTATTTCATGATAGTAGTTACAACTCCACCGTACTCTCCTTTTTGTTTAATATCATCAATAGCAGAGTATGCGTAGTACATATCGTTAATTTTTGCGCTCATTTAAATCTACTCCTCATTTATTTTCCTACTGGTATTGTAGTAGTTGACATTTTTTCAGCTTTAATTTCAGTGTCAGTACCATCTTTGTAGACTTCTCCTCTCATTTCAAGTTTTTCTGGGAGTTTTTCTACTTCAATAGCACAAGCTTTTAATTCAACCATTTTGGATTTAGGGTCGAAAGAATCGGAGTTGGTTAATACGTTAGCTGCACATTCTACAAAGTGCATTGGAATGTTAACAATTCCTTCTCTGATATCATCAGTTACACGTGCAGGAATTGCGATTTCTCCTCTTCTTGAGAAAGCTTTAACTACTTCGCCGTTAATAATTCCTCTTTTCTCAGCATCTTTAGTGTTGATTTCAATAAATCCGGTTTTAACTTCATTGGATAATGTTTCACATCTTCTAGTCATTGCTGCGTGATAGTGGAATAATACCCTAGTAGTAGTTAATAATAATGGATAATCTTCATCTACAGTTTCAACAGGACCTTTGTGTTCTAATGCTTGGAAAATTCCTAAACCATCTGGGTGTGCGAATTTTTCTTTGTGCATTAATGGTTGACATGGATCATCTTCAGAAGGACAAGGCCAGTGAAGTGCTTCAGGAGTGTCTAATCTTTCACGGTTCATACCTGCCATGATAGGAGCACATTCTCTGATTTCATTGAAGATATCTTCAGCAGTTTCATAGTGGAATAATTTTCTTGGTACGCCCATTCTAACTGCGATTTCTTCCATAATCTTCCAGTCTAAGCGTGCGCCTTCAGGAGGTTCTTGTGCTTTGTGTAAGCATTGTACTCTTCTTTCACCACTGGTGAAAGTACCTTCTTGTTCACCCCAACCTGCTGCAGGAAGTACTACATCAGCACATTGTGCAGTGTCGGTTAAGAAACATTCTTGTACAACTAACATTTCTAAGTTAGCAAGTGCTTCTTTGGTGTGTTGTACATCTGCATCGGAAAGCACTGGGTCTTCTCCGTGAATGTATAATACTTTTAAATCACCAGCGTGAGCAGCGTTCATCATTTCAACTAATGTTAAACCAGGAGTGGTTGGTAGATTTACTTCATAACCTTCTCCACTGTAGTAGTCGTTGAACCATGCTGTGGTTTCTGGGTCTTTAACTTTTCTGTAACCTACGTAGTCAGAAGGTAATGCACCCATATCACATGCACCTTGTACGTTGTTTTGTCCTCTTAATGGGTTTACACCAGTACCTTGTCTTCCAATGTTACCTGTTAACATTGCAAGGTTTGCAGTGGACATAACGTTGTCTGCACCATGAGAGTGTTCAGTAATACCTAATGAGTATACAATTGCTGCTTTATCAGCAGATGCGTATTCTACAGCTAAGTGTTCAATTACTTCAGGTTTAATACCGGTGATTTCAGAAGCCATATCTAATGTGTATTTTTGTACGGTTTCTTTCATTTCTTCGTAACCTTTGGTTCTGTTTTTGATGAATTCATCATCTTGTAAGTCTTTGTCGATGATGACTTTAATCATTGCATTCATTAATGCTACGTCAGTACCGGTTTCAAATTGAACATATTCATCTGCTATTTTAGCAGTAGGAGTGAATCTTGGGTCTAATACAACTAATTTTGCACCGTTTTGTTTTGCTTGAATCATTTTACGTCCAAACAATGGGTGTGCTTCCATGTTGTTTGATCCAATACAGAAAATATAATCAGCTTCTTTAATACTGTCGAATCCGTTGGTCATAGCACCTGATCCGAAAGTGTTAGCTAAACCTGCAACAGTAGGTCCGTGACAAATACGTGCACAGTGGTCTACGTTTTGTGTTCCACATGCTACTCTTGCTAATTTTTGTGTAATGTAAATATTTTCATTTGGTGAACGAGCACATGCGTAGAATCCTACTTTGTTTGGATCTTCATCTGATACTTCTTTGAGTTTGTTAGCAACAAGGTCTAATGCTTCATCCCAGGAAGCTTCTCTAAATTCACCATTTTCTTTTATTAAAGGAGTAGTTAATCTGTCTTCCCTATTAATAAATTGGTATCCAAAGTTTCCTTTTGGACATACTTTACCCTCATTTACAGGGTGTCTTTTTAAAGGTTCTACACCAACAATTTTTCCGTCTTTCACAACGAAGTTAAGTCCGCATCCTGTTCCACAGTATGGGCAAATTGTTGGGACATATTTTATCTCAACCATTTTATAATCTCCAAAAAATATTATTTTTTTATTATATAAAAATAATTAAAAGAAGCTTTTTAGCTTCTTTTGTTTTATTATTTTAGTTTTTTTTATTAGTCTTATTCTTTTAAGTATGTGTACCAGTAGATACATGCAACGAATATTGCCCCACCAATAATGTTACCAATTGTTACAGGTACTAAGTTGTTAATGATAATGGTACTCCAGTTTACACCTTCTGCACCTAAGAACATACCTAATGGTATGAAGAACATGTTTGCAACACTGTGCTCAAATCCGATGGTAACGAAAGCCATGATTGGGAACCAGATACCTACGATTTTACCGATGATATCGTCTGATGCGTTAGCTAACCATACAGCTAAACATACAAGCCAGTTACAACCGATAGCTTTTATCATTGCTACTTCGAATGGCATTGTTACTTTTGCTTCAGCAACTGCTACTGCTTTTGCGGAAATTGCATAAGCTGGTGCGGTTGGGTCTGTAGGAGTGATTCCTCCCATGAATGCTAATACATATGCTACGAATAGTGCACCTACAAAGTTGAATATCCAACTTATTATCCAATTTTTTGCAAGTCCACCGACTGATGCATTACCATCTAATACACCTAAAGTCATGAACATTACGTTTCCTGTGAACAGTTCTGATCCTGCGAGGACTACGATTATTAATCCTACAGGGAACACTGCACCGAATACGAATTTTTCTAAACCTATTGGTGCTCCGGCGTTTAACATACCTGCACTTGCGACTACAGCTAATAAACCACCAAATGCGATGTATGCTCCTGCTAAGAAGGAGAGTAATACCACATTTACTACGCCTGCAGAATTTTTAGCTCCAGCTGTAGCAGATATTGCTTTTGCTGTTTCTACAGGACTTTTAAAAGATGAACTCATTTTATCAACCTCTTTATTCACTTAAATTTAATTTTTATTATAATACTAAATGAAACCCACAATTTTAGTTCAAAGAGTATTATGGTTTTATATATTGTTTTTTTATATAAAAAGGATTTATCATTAGAATTAAAAAGAAATATTTAAATACTAAGATTTAGTAATATTTCATGTAATGATAAATCATGATGGATATAGCATGTATCATGAATTTTCTTTTTTTTAAAAAATCAAACCATAATTTAGCCCATTATGGTCTAAAAAATTTTTATAATCCTTAATTTTAAGTAAACTTAATTAAAATTTGTTATTGATTTAATGCTTAAAAAAAGTATCAATATGTAAAATAGTTTAAATCGATTTGTTTTAATAGAATAAAACAAAAAAATGCAAAATAAAAAAAAATAACATGACAAAAAACAAGCAAAAATAAAAAAAAGTGAACAATGTAAAAACAAAAAAAATAATATGGGAAAAATCCCACACACAAAAAATAATACTATTCCAAAACAGTGTGTCTAGCCTTCAAATCACTCTCAGTCTGATGCATCTTCTCCATCAACTCAGAAACAATAGCATCCAAAAACACCAAAGTAGTAAGTTCAAAAGCAGTCCCCAAAGGAGTTAAAGAAGTATAATTACCATTAATCTGACGCTTCATATAATTCTTATCATCCTTCTCCTGCTGCATCCTCCCCTTAACAAGAAGATAACCATCACACAACTGACCTAAACTAGACTCAGGATAAGAAGTAACAGCCAAAACTTTAGAACCTCTTTTTTTAGCAATCTTAGCAGCAGAAACAATAGTATTAGTTTCACCAGAACCTGAAATAGCAATAATACAATCCTCAGCATTAATAGCAGGAGAAATAGTTTCCCCAACAACATAAGCACTTAAACCTAAATGCATCAATCTCATAGCAAAAGCCTTAGCAGCAAGACCGGATCTTCCCGCACCAGTAACAAATACATTTTCAGATTCAATAATAATATTCTCAAATTCATTAATAATATCTTCATCTAATAATTCTTCAGCACTTTCAATATTATCCATTATAGCCCTAATAGAGGTTTTCATTATTTCCATATTATCTAAACCCATAAATCAAATATCAATATTTAATATATGATTACAATTTTATATATAATTAATGAAATTTCAAAGTAAAGGACTAATCAGTTTAAAAATAAATAATGAAATATACGATTATAAACTATATCAAAGTCTAAATTCACTATCACAAACCAAATCCCAAAGAAAATCAGCAAAAAAACTAAACATATCTCACACAGTATTCAACAAAAGAATACTTAAAGCAGAAGAAAAATTAGGGGAAAAAATCACAAAAAAAGTAGGGAACGGTACTGAATTAACAGAAACTGGAATAAAATTACTTGAAGAATTCAAAAAATACCTAATACAAATTGAAAAAACCCCAAAAATCAATATTGTAGGAGGTCACATAAGCACCGGATTAATAGAAAGCATATCCACACCATTTGATATTAACATATACAGCAGTTCAGATGAAGATGCATTTGAACTTGCAAAAAGAGGAGCTGTAGATATACTTACACTGGATGATCCGTTAATTGCATATGAACGTGACATTAACTTCATGCCAATAGCTTATGATTATCTTGTTTTAGTGTCAAGCCCCCAATCCAAAAAAATCGACAGTATTTCTGATTTGGAAGGACTTGATTTTATAAATGTTAATGGTTCAGCTCAAAGACTTGCATGGAACAGTTTGAATCATTATGATATTGAATATAATATTAAAGATAGTGTTAATTCTCAATTTGACGCTTTTAAGATTGTTCGCAATTCCAAGAATTTATATACATTCTTAAATGCCAGTTATTTTAAAGGAAATGATCTTTTAAAGTATGATACTCAGCATGTGATTAGTATTGTTAAAGTGAATGATGATAAAAGTGAGGTTGACGAATTTATTAAATTTTTAATTAATAATGCTCAAAAAGACATTGAAAATCAGGGTTTTAAACCTATGCTCTGATTCAGTTTTCAAATGCTCTTGGTAAAAACAAATATTAAATATAATATATACTGTTACATACACTCATAATTACAAAAAAATTGTGTTTTTATGAAAGTTCATATTAATGACCTATATGCACTTTCAAAACATTAAATAATGATGAAACACAATATAAGATTGACGAATAAAAAAGGCGATTATTATGGTAAAAAACAGAGATTTACTAGCGATTGGTCACTCTGCTCATGATTATATCATAAGAGTACCGGAATTTCCAAAAGCGAATTTTTCAGCTCCTATAACCAATATGAAAACTTTTAATGGTGGTGCAGCTGCGAATGTAGCTTGTGTTGGAGCAAAATTAGGTTTAAAAACTTCACTTGTCTCAGCTGTTGGCGGAGATTTTAAAAAAACTGAATACTATGAACACATGCAAGATTTAGGAATCGACACTGAATCATTAATCATAGTACCAGGAGAAGCAACTCCAACCGCATTCGTATTAACTGATGATAATGAAGATCAAATCAGTTATTTCTACTGGGGTGCAGCACGTGAATTTGCAGAAAGCAAAGTACCAATTAAAGCAATTAAAGATGTACAGGCAATTCACCTTGCAACAGGAGATCCTGATTTCAATTGGAAATGTTCAGAAGAAGCTAAAAATGAGGATTTACTTGTTTCATTTGACCCTGGTCAAGACCTTGGAATGTATGATACTAAAAAATTAACTGATGTTATTGAAAATACAACAATTCTTTTTGGAAATCATCATGAAATTGAAAGAATCCTTAATGCACTTAATGTTGATTTAGATGGTTTAAGAGAAATTGGACCTAAGATAATTGTTAAAACATGTGGTGCTAAAGGTAGTGAAATTTATTCCAGTGAGGATAAAATTGTTATTGATGCTATTAAAAGAGAAGCTGTTGATCCAACTGGTGCTGGAGATTCTTATAGAGCCGGATTTTTATCAAGATTCTTGAATGGTGAGTCTTTAGAAGAATCTGCTAAGTTCGCATCATCTGTTTCATCATTTATTGTTGAGCATCAAGGTTGTCAGACTAATATGCCTAGTTTTGATGATGCTTTTGAAAGAATGAGTGGATTTTATTAAATCCCTTATTTTTTTTAAACTTTACTTTATTTTTGTCAAAATTTCTTTATTTTATTTTAATTATTTCGTTCTGTTTTTTAAAAATATATTGAGTTATATCAATTAATTTTGAATTAGCTTTAATCCTATTAATTTAAATACTATTAATTAAAAATAAGAAATTATCAAATTCAAATGATAAATTTATAAAATAAATTTGATAAATATAAAATTTAATGGAGAAAAAATACAATGACCCAAATAAGCGATGCAAAAAAAGGAATACTAACCGAAGAAATGAAACACGTAGCAAAAATAGAAGGTGTAACAGAAGACTTCATACTAAAATCAGTAGCACAAGGAACAATAGTAATACCAAGCAATGTCAACAGAAAAATAAAAGCAACAGGAATAGGAGCAGGACTAAAAACCAAAGTAAACGCAACAGTAGGAACATCAACCGACATCGTCAACTTCGACGAAGAAGTACAAAAAGCAAAAATCGCAATCAAAAACGGAGCAGACTGCCTAATGGAACTAAGCATAGGTGGAAACCTAGATGAAATAAGAAACAGAGTACTAGACATGTCACCCCTACCAGTAGGATCAGTACCAGTATATCAAGCAGCAATCGAAACAATCCGTGAAGAAGGCTCAGTGGTATACATGGACGAAGACAAACTATTCAACACCATAGAAAAACAAGCAAAAGATGGAATCGACTTCATGGCAGTACACAGCAGCATCAACATCGAAACACTAACCAGACTCAAAAGACAAGGAAGAGTAACCGGACTCGTATCCAGAGGAGGATCATTCATGTCCGGATGGATAGTAGAAAACGAAAAAGAAAACCCACTATACGAAAACTTCGACTACGTACTGGAAATAGCAAAAGAACACGACGTAGTACTCTCACTTGCAAACGGAATGAGAGCAGGATCAATAGCAGACTCAACCGACAGAGCACAAATACAAGAACTAATCATCCTAGGAGAACTAATCGACAGATCACGTGAAGCTGGAGTACAATGTATGATAGAAGGACCAGGACACATACCAATCAACGAAATCCCAACAAACGTAATGATACAAAAGAAAATGTGTTCCAACGCACCATTCTACATGCTAGGACCAATAGTATGTGACGTAGCACCAGGATACGACCACATAGTATCAGCAATAGGAGCGGCATCATCTGCAAAAGCAGGAGCAGACTTCATATGCTATGTAACCCCAGCAGAACACCTAGCACTACCAAACCCAGAAGACGTGAAAGAAGGAGTCATAGCAACAAAAATAGGAGCATACGCAGGAGACCTAGCATCAGGACAAATCGACGGATCACAAGACCTTGCAATGGCAGAAGCACGTAAAAAACTAGACTGGGAAGCACAATACGAATGCGCAATGTTCCCAGAAGCAGCAAGAGCAAAAAGAGATCAAAGACCACCAGAAGAAGAAGACACATGTACAATGTGCGGAAACTACTGCGCAGTAAAAATCGTAAACGAATGGTTAGACCAATCAGACAGTGATATCATCAAATGATGATATCCCAAAAAAAATTTTCACAAACATAACACCACCAAACATCACCAAAAAATCATCATAAACAATTAAAAATTAACACATATTATGTTAATTAATTATCTAAAAATATAATGAAAAAACATATATTAAATATATACTACTTAATACAACCATATGCCAAAATTGTAGAAAATTATTTAAATATAATATATTCATAGATAATATCTATACAAAATATGAATTTCATATTTTAAATGGAGGGAAAAAACTATGAATTATAAAAAAATTTCATTCATTTTACTTATCCTATTAACATTATTGTTAACAGTTAGTGTAATTTCTGCCGAAAACATAACTGAAAATACCAAGGAATCCCAAAATACATCAATTACAAACAACACTGAAAACACCCAAATCACCAATACAGAAACATCACAACCAAAAATTAAAACCAAAATTGAAGCACCACAAGTTGCTTTTAAACACAAAAAATCAAATTACTTTAAAATAAAAGTTGAAGACAGATATGATGATGACATACCAATCAAAAACATAAAACTTAAATTAAAAATCTACACCGGATCAGAATATAAAACCTACACTGTCAAAACAAATTCACACGGCATAGCCAAGTTTAACACAAAAATATTAGGTAAAGGAACACACAAAGTAATTATAAGTTCTGAAGACAATAAATATGAAATATCCGGAAAATCAAAAATATATATTGGTAAAGAATACTCATCAAAACTAAAAATTAACAAAAATAAAAAGTTAAAAACAAAAGATATTGTAAAAGTTAAATTAAAAAATGATGATGATGAAATAGAAGCTAAAGTTGTTTTTGTAAAAAAACCTAAAAAAACAATAATAACCAAAGCAAAATTCTATCTTAAAAAGAAAACCACCGGCAAAAGCATTACTGTTACTGATTTATGTGAATTTGATGATGGAAAATGGGAATTACCAGATAAAGACTTTTCAAAGAAATATAGATTAGTGAAAGTAAAATTATATTATATTAAAAATTAAATGATTTAAAATCATGGAAAAAAATTAAAATTTTTTCCTATTTTTAATTTTTTAATTAAACACCCAATATTTTAATACTTTTTTTAATTTGCAAATCTGAAAAATTTCGCAGGAAATTTTCTATAAAATAGGAAATAACTAAATACTTTTTTATACTAACAAAAACAAAATAATCATAATATAAAACTTATTCTTTAATTATTATTATGGTGAATATAAAATGACACATTGGATTGAAAACATAGCTAGAGAACTAGCTAAAAGAGATACAGAAGAACATATTATAGCAAGCGGAACCTCAATATCCGGTTCCATCCACATAGGAAATTCATGCGATATTTTCATAGCAAATGCAATCGGAAAAAAATTAAGAGAACTAGGAAAACAAGCAAAAACAATATGGATTGCAGATGACCATGACCCACTTAGAAAAGTCCCATACCCACTACCAGAAGACTATGATAAATACCTTGGAATGCCATATTCAATGATACCATGCCCAGACGGATGCTGCGCAAACTTCGTAGAACACTTTGAAAAACCACTACTAACAGTAATGGACGATTATGGAATAGAAATGGAAACCAAATCCGGATTTGAAATGTACAAAAACGGAGATTATATTGACTACATCAGAACATCCCTTGAAAGAGTTGAAGAAATAAAAGAAATCTTCAACGAATACAGAAGAGAACCATTAGCCGATGACTGGTTACCATACAATCCAATATGTACGAATGTGGAAGAGTAAACACAACCTACGCATACGACTATGACGGAGACATAATCAAATACAGATGTGAATGCGGACACGACGGAGAAATGGATATTAAATCCGGAAACGGAAAACTCACATGGAGAGTTGAATGGGCAGCAAGATGGAAAATATTCAACACAACCTGCGAACCATTCGGAAAAGACCACGCAGCAAGCGGAGGATCATATGATGTAAGTAGTGTAATATCAGAAAAAATCTTCAACTACCCAGCACCATACCCAGTTCCATACGAATGGATTACATTAAACGGAGAAGCAATGAGTAAATCCCATGGAGTATTCTTCGCACCAGAAGAATGGTTGAAAATCGGACCTGCTGAAAGTCTAAATTACTACCTATTCAGATCAAAACCAATGAAAGCAAAAGACTTCTCACCAAAAATGCCATACTTAGACTTTATCGATCAATTCGACACAGTTGAAAAAGTATTCTATGATGAAATAGAAGCACCATCTGAAAAAGAAGAAAGAAAATTCAAAGAAATCTATGAAATAGTTCAAATCAATGAAGGTAGCCCACTACCATTCAGACCACCATTCAGATTCCTGGTAAACGCATATCAAATTGCAGGAAATGACTTGGAAAAAATCTATGCAATTCTTAAGAAAAACTCACAATTAACCAAAAGCTTTGAAAACAAACAATTCAATGACTTAACCGAATTAGAATTAGCACAATACCGTCAAAGAGTTGATAATGTAATTTACTGGTTAGATAACTATGCACCTAAATTTGTTAAATTCCAAGTGCAAACTAAAAAAGTACCTAAATTACCATTAACTGATGAGCAAAATAAATTCCTAAATGATTTAGCTAATCTAATTGAAAATAATGAGTTCAATGATGCAACCACCTTACACGATGCAATGTATGAAATCCTGGAAGCTCAAGGATTAAAACCACAAAAAGGATTCCAAGCAATCTATAAAATGATCCTTGGTCAAAAACAAGGCCCAAGAGCAGCATCATTCTTATTAAGCTTAGATAAAGACTTTGTTGTGAAAAGATTAAGACAAGAAGCTTAATCTTCACCCTAATATTTTTTTTAAATAATAATATTAAACTCTTTTTTCATAAGCAAATCATCACAAAAAGAGTAATCTAATTTTTCAAAAAACTCAATTAAAATATCTTCCCTTGAATCAAAACTAACAATAAAACCTAGAAATTCATAATCAATTGCTATTTTTTCAAGCTGTCTTATTAATTTATAAGCAATTTTTTCACGATTCTCATATGAATTTAAAAATAATGTTGTAATCTCAGCATATTGAGAATCATAAACTTTAAAACTTGCACAACCAACAGTTTTTTTATAATTATTTAAAAGTAAAACCACTTGAGGTTCTTCAATAGTGCATCCGAAAGATTTGCATAAATTTATAAATCTCTCATCCTGTTCATTTGTTACAATAATCTCCATTTTTAACCTCTGTTGTATTTCCTACTTTTTTAAGTTCATCATCCCATATTCCAGAATTACATGTGAATTTAGAGAATAATTCCTTGCATTTCAGGTTATCCAACACTACCACTTCAACATCATTAGATTTTAATAGGTTTTCAGCACCCATTAATGTTGTGTTTTCTCCAATTACAACACGAGGAATATTATATAAAATTATTGCTCCCGAACACATTGGACATGGAGATAATGTAGTGTATAAACAACATTTCCTGTAATCCCCATAATTTAAACGCCCTGCATTTTCAATTACATCCATTTCAGCATGTAAAATAACAGAATCGTTCTGTATTAATCTGTTATGACCTCTGGATATGATTTCATCATCTTTAACAAGGACGGCTCCTATTGGAATTCCACCTTCCTGTAAAGATTTTTCAGCTTCTTTAATAGCTTCATTAATGAAATAATTATCAGAATTCATTATATTATTAAAAAAAATAAGGTTTTTAGATAGATTGAAAAATCTATCTATTTAAATCTGTTAAATAATCCTTTATTGGATTGTTTTTCTACTTCTTCTTCAAGTTTTTTAATTTGTTTTCTTAAATCAGAAATAGTTTTACCTGTTTCATTGGAAAGTTTATCATAACTACTTTCTTTAACTTTAAGTTGAGTTTTGAGAGATGAAATTTCCTGTTTGTATCCGTCCATTTCTTTTTTATTTTGGGCTTCAACATCTTCTTTGTATGTTCCAAATTCAATGATTTCAGCTCTAAGTTTATCAACTTCTTCTGAAAGTGAAATGTTTTCTTTTCTTGAATCAGCTAATTTATCTTTTAAATCTTCAACTTCTTTAACTAATTTATCATTATCTTTTTTGAATTTATCAGCATTATTATTTGAAAGTTTAGCTTCTAATTCTGATATTTTAGCTTCTAAATCATCTTTTATAGAGTTAACTTCTGATTCTAATTTATCAGCTCTTACTTTGTGAACTGCTGCATCTGCACCTAGTTTTCCTATGTTAGTGCTTAAGTCAGCGTTGATATCTAATTGATCAAAGTATTTTCTTGATGTTTTTTCAAGAGCTTGGGTTAATTCATGTTTAACAGATTTTAACTCTGAGTTTTCTTTTTTGAGTTTAGGAATGACTGTGTTAGTTAAGTAATTAAGTTCGTTAGATTGATTTGATAATTTTTTGTCTTTTTCTGCTAATTTGTTTTTTAAACCTTCTTCTTTTGATGGTTTTTTAGTTTCTTTAGCAGGTTCGGTTGAAACTTCTTCTTTTGTTGTTTCTTCTTGAACTGGTTCACTAGTTTCTTCTTCTACTTCCTGAGTATCCGGTTCACTAGTTTCCTCAATTTCCTGTTTGTTTTCATCAGCACTAGTTTCATTAGCAGTTTCTTCAATTACTGGTTCAGTAACTGTTTCTTCTACCTTTTCTTCTTCGTTAGATTTGTTTTTTAACTTATCTAAGTCTAGTTTCATTTTTTGACCATACATTGCATTTATTGATTTATCATCAGACATTAAAATCACCATAATAGCAATATTAATTATATAAATTCAACTACGATATACATTATATACATTAATATTTTGACCTATTTAAGTATTTTTAAAATATTATTATAATAATGGTTGAATTGGTAATTTTTTTAAGTATAGGTTAATTTATCATTAATTTTTATGAAATTGTTTTTAAGACTGTTAAATATTGGATTGAATATTAATATAAGCTAAATATTGAAATATAGAAGAATATTGTGATAATTATTAGATATTATGGAGTTTTTTTGTTAGATATAGTTTACAAAATAACATTAATAAATCATGAAAAACAATAGTATTATTACTTAATTAATTTTTTTAACTTGTGGAGATACCATGGATTATTTTGATAGATTAGAACAAGAAACCAATCACCTATACGAAATAGCTAATAAGGCAAGATCTAGAGGATTAGATGTTGAAATAGAAACTGAAGTTCCTCTTGCAAAGGATTTAGCTGAAAGAGTTGAAGGGCTAGTTGGTCCTGAAGGAGTAGCACAAAGAATCAAAGAATTAGAGAGTGATATGGACAGGGAATCTGTTGCTTTTGAAATTGCTGCTGAAATTGCATCTGGAAAATTCAAATTAACAGGTGAAAAAGCCGAATGGGATGAAGAACAAAGATGCGACCAGGGACTTAGAACCGCTCTTGCTATTTTAACAGAAGGGGTGGTAGCTGCACCTTTAGAAGGTATTTCACAAGTGAAAATTAAAAATAATTTTGATGGAACAAAATATATTGGTGTTTATTTTGCAGGCCCTATCAGAAGTGCAGGTGGTACTGCTGCAGCTCTTGCTGTGCTTTTAGGAGATAAAATTCGAAGAGCTATTAATATTGATGCATTTAAACCAATTGATGATGAAATTGAAAGATATGTGGAGGAAGTTGAACTTTATGAATCTGAAGTTACTAATTTACAATATTCCCCTACACCTGAAGAAGTAAGGTTCGCTGCTAATCATATTCCTGTTGAGGTTTCAGGTGAACAAACTGATAAGGTTGAAGTTTCACATAGGGATTTGGAGCGTGTTGAAACCAATAATATTCGTGGTGGAGCATTATTGGCTATGGTTGAAGGTGTTATTCAAAAATCTAAAAAGATAAAAAAGATTTCCAATAAACTAGGTCTTGACTGGGATTGGCTTGAAGAGTATTCTAAACCTAAAAAAACTGATTCTTCAGATGACAGTGATGATTCTGATATTGTTAGTGAACCTAAGTATATTCAGGATATTATTGGTGGCAGACCTGTTCTTGGTTATCCTTCAGAAAAAGGTGGTTTCAGATTAAGATATGGTAGGTCCAGGAATACTGGTCTTGCTACTATGGGTGTTCATCCTGCAACTATGGCTTTACTTGAGTTTTTAGCTGTTGGTACTCAGCTTAAAATTGAATATCCTGGTAAAGGTAATTGTGTTGTTCCTGTGGATTCTATTGAGGGTCCTATTGTTAAGCTTAAGAATGGTGATGTTTTAGTTCTTGATAATGTGAAGGATGCTCGTAGGGTTAAAAAGGATGTTGTTGAGATTTTATTTTTAGGAGACATGCTTGTTGCATTTGGTGAGTTTTTAAGGAATAACCAGCCTTTATATCCTTCTGGATGGTGTGAGGAATGGTGGATTCAGTTGTTAATGCAATGTGAAAATGTTGATGATAATCTGGATTTCCATAAGTTGGAATATGATTATTTACCTTCCAGTGAGGCTTTTGAGTTATCCAGGAAGTATAATATTCCGCTTCATCCGAAATACACTTACTGTTATAATGATGTGACCATTAGTGATTTGAATGCATTAATTGATTTGATTGAAAAATCCAAGTCCAGTTATAATCCAGATGAGGGTATTGAACTTGAGTTATCTTATCCTAAAAGGGTTTTGGAGGTTATTGGTGTTCCTCATATTGTGCGTGATGGTAAGATAATTATTGATAAGGATCATTCTTTTAGTTTATTAAATACTTTACCTGAGAAGTTGCCTGATATGAATACTACTTTGGAGGCTATTAATAGTATTTGTCCTGTAGAGATTAAGGATAAAGCTCCTGCGTATATTGGTACTCGTGTTGGTAGGCCTGAGAAGTCTAAGGAGAGGTTGATGAAACCTGCTCCTCATGGTCTGATTCCTATCGGTAATAATGGTGGTAGTAGAAGATTGGTTGCTACTGCTGCTAAAAAGGGCAGTATTAAAATTGATATTTCAAGAAAGAAATGTACTAATCCTGAGTGTGGTATCAGTTCTTTTGGTGCTTTGTGTCCTAAGTGTGGTCATCCTACTGAGATGGGTAAACCTTCTTTAAAGAATATTCCTTTAGGTTCTATGCTTAAGAAGGCTTCTGATAATGTTAAGGTTAGACGTGTTGATGAGGTTAAGGGTGTTATTGGTATGATTTCTGAGTCTAAGTTACCTGAACCTCTTGAGAAGGGTATTCTTAGGGCTAAGCATGGTGTTTTTACTTTTAAGGATGGTACTATTCGTCATGATTCTACTGATTTGCCGTTAACTCATTTTATTCCAAGAGAAATTGGTGTTAGTGTTGAGAAGTTGCTTGAGATGGGTTATGAGAAGGATTGTTATGGTGAGCCTATTGAAAGTATTGATCAGATTATTGAGCTTAGAGTGCAGGATATTGTGATTTCTGATAATTGTGGTGAGTATTTACTTAGAACTGCTCAGTTTATTGATGATGAGCTTACCAGATATTATGATATGGATCCTTTTTATAATGTTAAGGAGAAAAGTGATTTGATTGGCCATTTGGTGGCTGGTCTTGCTCCTCACACTTCTGCTGGTGTTTTAGGTAGGATTGTTGGATTTACTAAGGCTTTGGGTTGTTATGCTCATCCTTATTTCCATTCTGCTAAACGTAGAAATTGTGATAGTGATGAGGATGCTGTTATGTTATTATTGGATGCTTTGATTAATTTTTCAAAGTCATATTTACCAAATACCAGGGGAGGTAGTATGGATGCTCCTTTGGTTTTATCTTCAAGAATTGATCCTGAGGAAATAGATGATGAGTCTCATAATTTAGATATTTTTGAGAGGTTTCCGGTTGAGTTTTATGAGGAAACTTTTACTCCTCATAAGCCTGCGGATGTTTTGAAGTATATTGATAATGTTGAGATGCATTTGGGTACTCCTGAGCAGTATGAGGGTTTGATGTTTTCTCATCATACTTCTAATATTCATGCTGGTCCTACTGTTTGTCTTTATAAGAGATTGCCTTCTATGAAAGAGAAGGTTGAGGCTCAGATTTCTCTTGCTGAGAGTATTAGGGCTGTTGATCAGCGTGGTGTTGTGGAGAAAGTTTTGTCTTCTCATTTTTTACCTGATATTATGGGTAATTCTCGTGCTTTTTCCAAGCAGAAGGTTAGGTGTACCAGTTGTGGTGCTAAGTATCGTAGGATGCCTCTTACAGGTAAGTGTAAGTGTGGAGATAACTTGATTTTATCTGTTTCAAAGGGGTCTGTTACTAAGTATCTTGAGATTTCAAGGGATTTGGTTAATCGTTATCCTGTTTCTCATTATTTAGAGCAACGTTTGGAGATTCAGGAGTTCGGTATTAATTCTTTGTTTGAAAGTGATAAGTCTAAGCAGAGTTCTTTGGATGTGTTTTTTTAATCAGATTTCATGTGCTCTCTTGGATTAATAATTTTTTATTTATTTATTATAATTATATTTTAGATGATTATATGAATATTTGTTCGTTGTTATACGAACAGATTTATATATGATAAAATTCATAAGATAAGAATATGTTCGTAAGTATACGAACAATAATTATACAAGTGACAACAAAATATACAAATAAGAATAGGAACAATGGTGTGAAAAATGGAAAAACTATCAGAATTAGGAAATAACCTACAAGAATCCGCAAAAATAAACGTGGAAAAAAACAACGGAATCAGAGAAAGATTCAGCTATGAAAAACTAATGAAATCACTAATCATGGTCGAAACCCCCTTCTTTGAATCCGACAAAATCATAGCAAAAGTCGTATCCCAACTATACGACGGAATAAAAACAAAAGAAATAAAAAAAATCGTATACGAATGCCTTGAAAACATAGACAGCGAAATAGCAAACAAATACCTCGCAAGCACACAACTAAAAGTAAGAACATCAAGAGACACAATAGAAGCATTCGACCTCTCAAAAATAGCAAACACACTAATCGAAGAAACCGGAGCAAGCCAAGAAACCGCATTCCAAATAGCAACAGAAACCTGGAAAGAACTCAAAAAACTAAACGTTGACTACCTTACCGCCCCAATGATAAGGGAAATGGTCAACACAAAACTAGTAGAATACGGCCTAGAAGACCTAAGAAGCAGATACACACGTCTCGGAATACCAGTATACAACATAACATCCCTAATAGAAAACGGAAACAGAGACAACGCAAACATGATACACAACCCAGAAAGTATCCACAAACACGTAGCAGACGAAGCACTAAAACAATACGCACTCCTACAAATGCTACCATCAAACCTAGCAGACGCACACATGGCAGGAGACATACACATACACGACCTCGAATTCTTCGCAGGAAGACCACTAAACTGCATGCAACACGACATAAGAACATTCATAAAATACGGACTCAAAGTAGACGGAACCGGTGACCACACATCAATAGCAGGTGCACCAAACCACATGGAAACCCTAATGAACCACACCGGAGAAATCATGCTAGCAGCACAACAAAACATGTCCGGAGGACAAGGAATGTCACTCTGGAACGTATTCGTCGCACCATTCGCAAGAGGCAGAACCTACGAAGAAATCAAACAATCCGTACAAATGCTAATATACAACCTCAACATGGCATATGCAGCAAGAGGATCACAAGTACCATTCACAAGTATGGCACTAGAATTCGGAGTTCCAAACTTCCTAAAAGACGAAACAGCATACGGACCAAAAGGACAAGTAGTAGGAACATACGGAGACTTCGAAGAAGAAACCCGTTTAATTCAAAGAGCATTCACTGAAACATTACTCGAAGGAGACAACGAAGGTAAACCTCATTTATTCCCAAATACCATATACACACTTCGTGAAGAAACAATGACCAGTGAATACGAAGAAGACATAAGACTAGTCCATGAACTATCCGCAAAATACGGATCATCCTACTTCGTAAACATGTTCCCAAAATACAGAGGAAACATGGCAAACTACATGGGATGCAGAACTTGTCTACAAGACACCTGGACCGGAGACTGGGACCAAGACTGTTTAAGAACAGGAAACCTCGCATACGTAACCTTAAACTTCCCAAGAATCGGATACCAATCCAAAGACGAAACACAAGTATTCGAATACCTAGACGAATATATGGACTTAGCAGTTGAAACACTACTTCTCAGAAGAGAACAAGGATTAAAATGCCTAAATGATTTCCACATACTACCATTCCTAAAACAACAAGTCGCAGAAGACTCCTACTACAGAATCCAAAACTCAACACTATCCTTTGGATTTGTAGGATTAAATGAAATGTTACTATCCTTATTTGGAGAAGGTATAGAAAACCCAGATGCAAACAAATTCGGAGTAAAATGCCTTGAATATGTAAGTCAAAGAGCTAAAAAATTACAGGAAGAAACCGGACTCAGATGGTCTGTTCTACAAACACCTGCAGAATCTACTGCATACAGATTCGCAACACTCGATAAAAAACAATTCGGAGACCAAGCAATCGTACAAGGTGATGGAAATGCAAACTACTACACCAACTCATCACACGTACCAGTAGACACAGGATTATCATTAATTGAAAAAATAAAAATTGAAGAACAATACCACAGTCTAACTCCTGGTGGACATATCTTCCATGCATTCATGGGAGAATCCTATTCTGATCCAGATTCATTAATGAGCCTAACAGATAAAATCGCAAGAAAATCCGATATTGGATTCTGGGCTTACAGCTCAGCATTAAGTTTCTGTTTAAAATGTAAAACATTAATGAAAGGATTAAACAATACCTGTCCAACCTGCGGTGAAAAAGAAGATGTAGAATGGTATGATAGAATTACCGGATACGTTCAACAAGTAGGACGTGCAAAATCTGCATCTGGAGGATGGAACCCAGGAAAACGTCAAGAATTAATTGACAGAAGAAGATTTGAAGATAACTAAGGTTATCTTCCCTTTCACACCATTTTACAAACAAAAACCATCAAAACATAAATAATTCAAAAATCATCATCAAAATACTAAAAGTATATTAATAGCATTAAACTAAAATTATAATATTATCACATCACTGATGATAATAGTTATTTTCACATTCTATGTTACTAGTATTTATGGGCTTTTTAATACTAGATCGCTGATAACATAGATTTATACCCAGACAGAACTGATTAGAGGTTATATAATGCAAAGATCAAGAGGATTAAAAAGTAGATCAAGAAAAAAAATGACTAAAGTACAAAGACCAGGGAGAACAAACCCAATTACAAACAGACTCCAAAGATTTGAAGAAGGAGATTTAGTTCACATTACTATTAACCCATCCATCCAAAAAGGACAACCTGCTCCAAGATTTCACGGAAAAACCGGAAAAATCACAGGTAAAAAAGGAAAAGCATACCTTATATCATTAAAAGATGGAAACAAAGCAAAAGAGTTAATAGTAAGACCTGACCACTTAAAATTACAAAACTGATTTCTATGATTGGAAAAAACGTTATTGAAAGCGAACCAATACCAAGTTCAGAAGTAAAAGAAGTACTTGAGGAATTTGCTGAAAATAATGAATTAAACTATGTGCAAAACTTAACATTCAATCATCTTGCAAGATTCAAAAGATACAGTGCAGAAGATGCAAAAGAAATATTTGAAAAACTACAAGACGAACTTGGTTTAAGATCAAGAGTAGCAGCTCATATTGTTGACTTAGTTCCAGAAGATTTAGCAGACATGAGATTAATTTTTGCAAAAGAACCTGGAAACACAACTAAAGAGGATATGGAAAAAATCCTCGAAATATTAGAACAATATGACTATATTGAATAGTACCAATTTAACTATTCATTTTTTTCTTATTTTTAAAAAACACCTTAAACATAATCACCATGAAACATAAATTTTTAGATATCTTTATTATACTTAACAATCATAAGTTATAAATAAGCTTTAAATTATTATTTTAAAAAACAATAGTGAGGGGATAATATGGATAATAAAAATAAAAATGGAAAAAAACCAACAGTCAAAAAAGAAGAAAATGCTGTTGTACTTGATTACCTAAGTCGTGGTTATGTAAAATCCGATATGTCCAAATTTGGTGGTAAACCTATTGCTCAAGCTATTGGTACAGAACAATTCACTTTACTAGAGTTAGCTCCGAAAAATGGAGTTGATTTAGAAATACAGGACACTGTATTTATCGGTAAAGAAAAAGAAAAAAGGGATAAAATATTCAGAGTTCTTGGAAAATTGAATTATGAAAACCTCACAGCAACAAGTAGAATCGAATTGGATTATGCTATAAGGGATATTGTAGAGGCTCATGAAGAAAAATATGTTAAATTCTTCAATGAAACAGATTCAGTAAGTACAAGACTTCATTCACTTGAATTAATACCAGGTATTGGTAAAAAATACATGTGGGATATTATCAAAGCTCGTGAACAAAAACCATTTGAAAGTTTTGAAGATATCGCTGAAAGATTACCAACACTAGCTGATCCTGCAGGAATGATTGTTAACAGAGTTAAACAAGAATTAGACACTACAACTCCAAGAAGAGGAAAAAATAAATATTATATATTTACCCAACCTCCTAGATCATCTAGAAAAAGATAAAGTGATAAATTGATTAGTGAAAATTCCCCTTCTTTATCTAAAACAACAAAAGATGTTTTAAACAAATATGGGATAAAGTTGAATAAAAATCTTGGTCAGAATTATTTAATTGATAAGAATAAAAGAGACCAGATTATCAGCTTTGGAAATATTAGTAAAGATGATGTTGTTTTGGAAATTGGAAGTGGAATTGGAACATTAACTATTGAAATTGCCAAAAGAGCAAAGAAAGTAATATCCATTGAACAGGATAAGAGGATTTGTGAAATTCTCGCTGAACGACTTAGGGAAGAGAAAATCGATAATGTTGAGTTGATTAATGATGATGCATTGAAAATTGATTTTCCAGAATTTAATAAGATTATTTCTAATTTACCTTATCAGATTTCATCACCAATTACTTTTAAATTTTTAGATTATGATTTTGATTTAGCTGTTTTAATGTATCAGAAGGAATTTGCACAGCGAATGAATGGTAAAGTTGGAAGTAAAAATTATTCCCGTTTATCTGCAATGCTTTATTTTAAATGTAGTGTTGAGAAGTTAACTGATGTTAGTTGTGAGAGTTTTATTCCGAAACCTAAAATTGATTCCAGTGTTGTTATGTTAACTCCTAAGGAGCATGATTTGACAATTGAGGAGTTTAATAATTATTCTAAGTTTACAAAGGCTCTTTTTCAGCATCGTAACAAGAAGATTAAAAATGCTTTAATTGATTCTAGGCATGTTTTCTGTAATCTTGATAAGAAGGTTTTGAAAAACCGCCTTAATAGTGTTGAGGATGAGATTTTGGTTGATTTTCTTAAAAAGAGAGTTGTTGTTTTGAAGCCTGAGGAGATTTTGTTGTTGTCTCGTGAGTTGAATTATCTTTTTGTTGAGTGATGTTTTTTATGGATTTTGTTATTGATACTGATGATAATGTGTATGTTCCGGCTGAGGATAGTTATTTGTTGGCTGAGAATTTGGAGATTAAACCTGGTGAGAGTGTTTTGGAGATTGGTACTGGGTCTGGCATTGTTGCTATGTATGCTTCAAGGTTTACTGATAAGATTACGGTTACTGATGTTAATTTTGATGCTTGTGAGCTTGCGCGTAGGAATTTTGAGTTGAATGGTATTGATGGTGTTGAGATTTTGTTTGGTAATTTGTTTGATGTTGTGGAAGATAGAAAGTTTGATGTAATTTTATTTAATACTCCATATCTACCTACTGAAGAAGACGAAGTTATTGATGATACTATAAATTATGCATTCGACGGTGGATTAAATGGTAGGAAAGTTATTGATCTTTTCTTAAATGAAGTGAAAAATCATTTAAATGATGGTGGGAAAGTCCAGATGATACAGTCCTCACTATCAGATAACGAAAAAACCCTACAAAAACTAGATGAAAAAGGATTCATAGCAGAAATAAAAGCAACAGAACACTTCTTTTTCGAAGACATAACACTAATCAATGCATACAAAATATAACAGGAGGTGAAAAACATGGAAGAAGGAAAAAAAATGATAATACTAGGAATAGTATTTCTGGCCATAGCAATGATATTCTACATAACATCAAAACAATTAAGCATATGGACAATACTATTAATCATCCTTTCAATATTCGACTTAAGCTACGGAATATATAAATTGAAAAAATAGAAGGGGAAAATAAAAATTAAAATTCCCCATCAAAAACAAGTTCTGCAGGACCTTCCATGAAAGCTCCTAAAGAATTTTCTTTTTCATAAACCTGGAATTTCAAATCCCCACCAGGCAAATGCAATAAAATATCCTCATCAAACAAACCAAGTTTAAACCCTGAAATTGCAGTTGAAGTTGCACCAGTACCACAGGCAAGTGTAACACCAGCACCACGCTCCCAAGTAATCATACGACCCTCATTTTTACTGATAACTTCAACAAAATGAACATTAATTTTTTCAGGAAAAACTTCATGAGCCTCAATAGCAGGACCATATTTATTAATATCAACATCATCCACACTATCAACAAAGATTATTGCATGAGGATTACCAACACTAATTGCAGTTAAATTGAATTTAGTATCAAGAACATCCAATTCACCATCTAAAAACTCCTCTTCATCAGCAGTCATCGGAATATCCTGAGTTTTAAAAGTAGATAAACCCATATCCACTTTAAACAATACAGGTTCATCACCCTCTAAGGTAATTTCAATTGTTTTAATTCCTGCACGTGTTTCAACAGTCATTTTTTCCTGTTTTAAAATACCTTTTCTATAAACAAAATCTCCAAAGCATCTGATACCATTACCACACATTTCAGCTTCGCTTCCATCAGGATTAAACATTCTATATCCAATATCAGCAACATCAGATGGTTCTACAAATAATACTCCATCTCCACCTACACCAAAATTTCTGTGACATAATATTCTGCATGCTTCTGGTTTGTCAGCTTCAGGTATGACTTCACCTTTACTTTCATCAATTATTGGAAAGTCATTACCAATACCATGCATTTTTGAAAATTTTAATCCTTTTAAATTAACCATATAATACCAACCTTTTTATTTTAAATGTGGTGGAATACTTTGTTTAGCATATAAATCTTCAAAGGTTTCTCTTTCTCTAACCAAGAAACATTCACCATTATTAACTAATACTTCACTGGTTAAAGGTCTTGAATTGTAGTTGGATGACATTGTAAAACCATATGCTCCGGCATTCAAAATTCCTAAAACATCTCCCTCTTCAACATCAGGCATTGGTCTGTCACGTGCGAATAAATCACCAGATTCACATACATTACCTGCAATATCTACTTCCTGAGTGTTTTCAGCATCCATTCTGCTTGCATCTACAATATGATGATATGATTCATACATTGCAGGTCTTAAAAGAGTATGGAAACCTGCATCCACACCAATGAATTTCCTGTAACTTTGTTTAATACTGTTAACTGTTACTAAAAGCACACTTGCATCTCCAACAAGATATCTGCCCGGTTCAAGATACATTGTAGGATTACCCATATCATACTGTTCTAATTTTTCTTTAAATAATCCAATGTTAACTTCAGCAAATTTATCCAGATCCACAATATTTTCTTCAGGAGTGTATGGTATTCCAACACCTCCACCGAAATCAACAAATTCAAAGTCAATTCCAGCTTCCTGATGTACTTTACCTGCAATATCCATTGTGGATTCAATAGCTAATTTGAAAGGTTCCGGATCAAGGATTCCTGAACCAATATGAGAGTGCATACCAATAGGATTGAAACCTAATTCTTTAGCCATTTCATATACTTCAACAGCTTCATTATCCATTATACCAAATTTACTCATTACACCACCAGTGATACAGTGATCATGGTGTCCTGCACCCACCATCGGGTTTACCCTGAATGATATTTTTAAACCTTCAGGGTCAACTACATTAGCTAATCTTTTAAGTGCGGATACTGAGTCAATATTTAAAACTGCACCTTCATCATGCACATATTTTAATTCATCATTAGTAATGTTATTACCAGTGAATAGTATTCTGTCACCTGAAAATCCTAGCATTTTTGAAATGTGAACTTCACCAGGTGAAACTGCATCAATACAGCAACCTTCACTTTCCAATATTTTCATTACGGACAGGTTAGTGTTAGCTTTACATGCATAGAATACTTTGAAATCAGAATAATATTTTGTGAAAGCAGAATAGAATCTGTTATAATTATCTCTTATTCTTGCTTCGTCAATTACATAGGTTGGAGTTCCGAATTCCTGTGCAATATCAATTGCATCTGCTCCACCAATATCTAAGTGGTTTTTATCGTTTATTTTTATATTTAAATCCATAATTAAAACTCCTTGAAAAAAGTTACATTATAAACTCACTTATCTTTAAGCTAATATTTAAATATTTTGTAGGAAATCGATTTTCCGTTAAAAAAGAGAAAATGTTTAAAAAAAATCAAATATTAATTATAATAATATGAAACGAAATTACGGACTGACAATGCGAGGAATAATTAAAAATAATAATGGTGAAATACTAATCTTGAAAAGACATCCTAAAAGCAGAACAGACCCAGATACATGGGAACTGCCCGGAGGTAAAGTTGAAGGAGGAGAATTCTTTGATGATGCATTAGTGCGTGAAATTAAAGAAGAAACAAATCTTGACTGTGAAGTAGGAGATTTTGCAACAGCAATACAACATGACTATCCTTACAAAAGAACCGTTCAAATGATAATGTATTTAGATAATATTGAAGGTGAATTTAAAATTAGTAATGAGCATACTGATGGAAAATATGCTTCAATTGATGAAATCAAGACATTGAAATTATCAGGTTGTCTTGAAAAAGTTCTAAAAGAAAAAAAAGTGCTTTAGAGTATTTCATCTAAAGCTTTAATAAATTCATCAATTTCAGATTTAGTAATTATTAATGGTGGTACGAATCTTAAAACATTACCTGCTGTACAGTTAATTAAAAATCCTGCTTGGCGAAGTTTATCAACATATTCAGCACCAGGTTTGGTTAATTCTAAACCAACCATTAAACCTTTACCACGTACATCAGCAATAATATCCTTATCTAATTTTTTAAGTTCAGATATAAAGTACTCTCCAACTTCATTAACATTATCTAAAATATTATCTTCATCAAACACGTCCAATACTGCATTTGCCGCTGCACATACTAATGGTCCTCCACCGAAAGTGGTTCCATGATCTCCAGGTACAAAAGCACTGGCTACTTTTTCAGTTGCAAGAATAGCGCCCATAGGTACTCCTCCACCTATTCCTTTAGCCATTGTCATTATATCTGGTTTCACATCAAATAATTCATGTGCAAATAATGTTCCGCATCTTCCAAAACCTGTTTGTACTTCATCAACAATGAATACAATATTTTTCTCATGACAGATTTTTTCAATTTCCTTTAAATATTCAATATCAGGAACATTCACTCCACCTTCACCCTGAATAGGTTCAACAATAATAGCAGCAGTATTTTCATTAACAGCTTCTTTTAAAGCATCAATATTATTATATTCAACATTAATAAAACCATTTGGCAATATTGCTTTAAAAGGTTCCTGATAATCCTCATGACCTGTTGCTGCAAGAGTCATTGATGTTCTTCCGTGGAACGATTCGATTGTAGATATAACTTCACTTTTTCCAGTGTATTTAATAGCTAATTTAATAGCACCTTCATTTGCCTCAGCACCACTGTTTGCATAAAATATTCTGTCAAAACTGGTTTTATCCACTAATTTTTTAGCATAGGTTAATGCTGGTTCATTATAGTAAATACTTGAAATATGAATTAATTTAGAAGCCTGATTTTGAATAGCACTAACAAGTTTTGGGTGATTATGACCTAAACAGTTAACTGCAATTCCAGCAAACATATCTAAATATTCATTTCCATCAATATCTGTAACTTTAACACCTTCACCATGATCAAGAATTACTGGTTGTCTTGTGAAAGTGTTAATGAAATAATCATCTTCAATTTTAATCAAATCTTGAGTATTCATCATGTCCTCCATAAAATATTTTAACTATTAATAACTATATAAGTAATATTATATAATATATATAGGTGATTTAATGAAAGTCGCAATAATTGAAACTGATAAAGGTAACATTGAACTTGAATTGTTCCCAAATGAAGCACCAGGAACAGTAGCTAACTTTGAAAAATTAATCAACGAAGGATTCTATGATGGATTAACATTCCACAGAGTAATACCAGATTTCGTGATTCAAGGTGGATGTCCTAACGGTGACGGTACTGGCGGACCAGGTTACACAATAAAATGTGAAACCGAAGGAAACCCACATAGACATGGAACCGGAGCATTATCAATGGCTCATGCAGGTAAAGATACTGGTGGAAGCCAATTCTTCATCACACACTCACCACAACCACATTTAGATGGTGTTCACACCGTATTCGGCCAAGTAATTAAAGGCCAAGACGTGGTTAATAAAATTCAACAAGGTGACAAAATGAACAGAGTCACCATTGAAGAAAGATAAAACATTTAATTTATCCACCACATAATTTTTTAAAACACCACCACCATTATAAAAAAAAAATTAATTTTAAAAACACAAATTTACATTTGATTATTATGAAAGCATTAATAAGTAATGATGATGGAATAACAGCAACAGGAATACTAGCCTGTAAAAAAGCAGTGGAAGATTTATGTGAAACATATGTTGTTGCTCCTGAAAGACAACAAAGTGGAATTGGACATGCATTAACATTATATGAACCATTAAGAATAAACAAACACGCTTTAAAAGATGGTAGTGTAGGTTATGGTGTTAGTGGAACCCCAACCGATGCAGTTACACTTGCATTATTTGAAATAATGGATGAAAAACCAGATATAATGATTTCAGGTGTAAACACAGGATATAATATTGGTAAATCAGAACTCACAACATCCGGAACACTAGGAGCAGCACTTGAAGCCGCCAGCTTTGGAATTCCAACAATAGCAATATCCCTAGAAGTAACACGTGACGATATTAAATTTGAAAACGGAGAAGTAGAAATTGACTTCTCATTCGCAGGGAAAATGCTTAACAAATTAACAAAAATAGTATTGAAAAAAGGATTACCGGAAGGAATAGATTTATTAAATGTTAATATTCCAGCCAACCCCAGTGATGAAGAATTTGAAGTTGTAAAACTATCAAAAAGAATGTACACACCAGTTATTGAAAAACGTATGGATCCAAGAAACAAAGCCTATTACTGGATTGGTGGTGAACCATATGAATCCAATGAAATTGGAAGTGATGGTTACGTATTACGTAAACTACAAAAAACCACAGTAACACCATTGAAAATTGATTTAACAAGTGATATGGAAATGTTACGCGAATGGTTTAAATAAAATACTTTTATAAGTTTAAATCTTTAAGTATTTTTTCTCTTTCTTGTCTAAGTTCACCTAAAATTTTCTCATCAGTACATCCATCTTTTTTCAGTTGAGCTATTGTACGTGTAATAGCTTCTAAATTACTTTCTAATTGATTAATTGCCATAATATATAATATAAACATTAAAGTATTTAAAGTTGAAAGACTAAATGTATAGAATATAAAAATTATTCAAAAAGGATTTGAAAATAATGAAAGATGATGTTAATAAACTTTTTACCCAATTTAAAAATAAAGATGTAATTGTAGATTTAAGAGGAGATTATCAAACCGAAGGTAAAGTAGTAGCTATTGATAATTACTTAAATATTGTTTTAGAAAATGATAATGGTCTTGAAACCATTAAAGGTGGAAATATAATTCTAATAAGCATTAAAGAATGAATATATTTAAGAAATATTAACTTCAACACCCAATATTTCTTCAACACCACTATAAACATCCATTGCTATTTGAGCCGCACCAATAGCACCTGATTCATGAGATATTACTTTTAACTGATATTTATCCTTAAAATATTTGTTGATTTCGTTTTTAAAATCAAAAGGTTCTGTGGCACTTCCAATTGAACCTGTAAGAACAATACCATCAAGTTCATTTTCACATACAACATCCAAACCGGCAATTTCCATAGCCACTGTCATGATTAAAGTATCAATAGCTAATTTAGCTTTAACATCACCATTAGAATAATTATCTAAAAGCACATTTTTCATATTTGCTACTTTATCATCTATTTCAGCAATTTTAACAGCACCTGCATGTGAAAAACAATTATTTGCAGAGGCATTGTTTTCATCAATGTCACGAATCATTTCCAAATCAAGTGGTCCGTGAACAACACCCATTGCACCAAGACATGCGTCAATTGCTCCTTTGATTTTACCATTTTCAACTAGAATATTAACACTGTTTGATGATATGTCTGCTACGATAAAATTACTCCATCCTGTTTCTTTCAATGCATTATATGAAATACTTACTTTTTCAGGGCTTGCCTGATGAGAATAAGCTGCTCGGAAGAGTTTATTTAAGGAGGTGGAGTTTTTATGAAGTCCGGGAATCATTATTGATGGAATGTTTAATTTTTCCAGTTCACTGAATACTGATGTTCCACCACCGGTTACTTTACCGGCTCCATTAATTGATAGTATTCCTCTGTCTTTTACTTTAGATGTTGGAAGGATTTGATTTATACCATCACCCATTGCATAAGTAATAGCCATTAATTTAACATCTTCTAAGTTTATACGTTTTTTTAATTCTTCAGATGCGGAGATAATTCCTTTTTTTGATTCTTCTCTTCCTATTTTGAAAACTTCATTTATTTCTCCGTCATCAGACATTATGCAAAAAGAAATCCCGGTAGTGCCGTGATCCATTCCAATAAATACCATTAATATCACTATTATTATGAATAAAATTTTAAAAAAAAAGTAAAAAAAATAAAAAGACGGTTTAATCGTCTTTTTGTAATCCGCAAGCTTTTCTGAGTCTTTCACCAACAATTTCTATTTCTTTTTGGCTTTCAGCTGCTCTCATTTCTTTTAAGTTTGCACCGTCGGTTGCGTTTTCTTCAGCCCATTGTTTTTTGAAGGTTCCATCTTGGATTTGTTTTAATGTTGTTTTCATACCTTCTTTTGCTTCATCTGTGATGATTTTTTTACCTCTGGTTAATCCTCCGTATTCAGCTGTGTTACTTACATCATGCCACATTCCGGCAAAACCTTTTTCGTAGATTAAATCAACAATGAGTTTTACTTCGTGACATGTTTCAAAGTATGCGATTTCAGGTTGGTAACCTGCTTCAACTAATGTGGTGAATCCTGCGTTGATTAATTCTGTTATTCCTCCACATAATACTGTTTGTTCACCGAATAAATCTGTTTCGGTTTCTTCTTTGAAAGTGGTTTCTAGTACTCCTGCTTTGGTTAGACCACATGCTTTAGCCATTCCTAATGCTAATTGTAATGCGTCGCCGGTTGCGTCTTGTTGAACTGCTACTAAACCTGGAATTCCAAATCCTTCTTTGTAGGTTCTTCTTACCATGGATCCTGGTCCTTTTGGTGCGAACATTACTATGTTTACGTTTTCATCTGGTTTGATTAATCCGAAGTGGATGTTGTATCCATGGGAGAATGAGATTGTATTTCCAGCTTCAATATATTGTGCGATTTGTTCATTGTATACTTTTTCCTGAATTTCATCTGGAAGCAATATGTGAATAATATCTGCTTCTTTAGCTGCATCTTCTATGGTTTTAACATTCATTCCATCTTCTTTTGCAGCATTCCATGAACTACCATTTTCTCTTAATCCAACAATAACATTAGCTCCACTATCAGCCATGTTTCTTGATTGAGCTCTTCCTTGAGAACCATAACCTATTACAGCAATTGTTTTACCTTTTAAAGCATCAGTATTTACATCATCGTCATAATACATTTTCATTATATCATCTCGCAATTTATTAGTAATTATTATGATTTTTAATATTAATAAAAGTAACTTTTAACCTACTTTACTTCTAATTTATTATAAAACATGAAACGACATATATAT
>SUTL01000120.1 GCA_015062925.1 Methanobrevibacter thaueri | reverse complement strand
TGTTAATTTAGCACCTGCTAAAGGAGCGTTTTTATTGGTTTTTAAAGTAACACTGTATTTTTTGGTTTTAACTTTGCGTTTGAATTTCTTGTTTTTAGCTGTTAAAACAGGGTTTGCTTTGTTTATGGTTACTTTTACAGTTGCTGTGGATTTATCATATTTACTGGTACCATCGAAGGTTATTGTTGCATTGTATTTGTTTGGTGCAACGTTTAATGTGGATACTTTGATTTGTCCGTTAGCATCTGTAGTGAAGTTTTTAACACCATTAAAGTTAACAGTAACAGTAACGTTTTTAACTGGATTGCCATAGGCATCTTTGAGTGTTGCTATGATGTTTGCATCATCATTATATACACAAACTACATCAGCAGCAGTTATACTGGTTGGTAAAATTACATTTAAACTAATATTTTCAGTACTGTTTAAATATAATCCGTTTCCAGGATAATAAACACTGTAATGATTTTTATCACTAACACCAACGATAGTGACGTTTGCCCTACCGTTAATTACAGTGAATGTAGTATTTATAACACCATTCACTAATAATGTAACGGTTCCGTTAACATCACTTGGTAATGTGACAAATACTGTGACATTATCATTTAATTTAACATTGGAAATATATGATAAATTCATTTTAGGATCAACAAGACTACTTACTGAATTAACACTAACTTTAACAGTAGTGTTACTTCCATTATAACCATCATCACCGGAATAAGTGACAGTAGCAGTGTAATTACCAATTATTAAACCATTAACATAAATTGTTGCTGTTTTACCATTAATATCTTCATAAAGATTCATTCCGTTGATTTCAATGAAAATATGTCCGGTAACATTACTGTCTGTTGAAACAATAATTTTAGCTGTTTGACCTTCAACAATTGCTTCAGCAGTTGCTGTGAGATTAACATCTTTTTTAGTTATCACAGCAGAAGTAGTGTTACTTTGTGAATTGAAATTAATATCTCCAGCATAAACTGCACTAATATCATAATTACCTGCAGCTAAATCACTGACAACAGCTGATCCTCCATTTGTAATTTGATAGAATTTACCACCTACTGATATCATAATATTTCCTGTAGCATCAGTTGCTAAATCAGCACTAATAGTTAAAACATTATTATTGTTAATGCAATTAATTATTAATGGAGTGTTTATTTTATTAATAGTTAATGTTGAATTACCAATTGATGGAGCAAATACTAAATCTCCAAGATATTCAGCAATAACATTATATTGTCCTGCATTTAATTTACCTGCATTATATACAATAGTTCCATTATGATTGTTTGGCACATTAACTGTGTATGTTTTATCTCCAATTGTTAATTTAATTTCACCAGTAGTATTAACTGGTAATGTGAATTTAACAAATGCATTTTCATTATAATTAATTGTATTATTATCTACAGTGATATGTGAAATATCACGAACAATTACATTACCTTCAGTTACATCCAAGTTAATTCCATAGTATTGAGCAGAAATTATATAATTACCTGTTTTTGTGAATTTATAATCCGCAGTCCAAGCATTAGATTCTGCTCTTGTACCATTAACAACATCAACAACAGTATCTCCGGATTTAATAACAAATTCCAATACTCCATTTACAATATTGAAGTTAACTTTACCATATAATGTTACAGTTCCATTAACTGCAATAACATCATCATTTGAAATAACTACATTAGAATTAAGTGTTGGAACAATAGACAATATCACATCACTATCTTGAGGATAATATTCATCATTTCCATTATATATTGCTCTAATATCATATTGACCAACTAAATTATAAGCTTTTAGGGTTAAAATAGCTTGTCCATCACTAATATTTCTAATATAAGTTTGATTATTCATAGTGAATGATACAGTACCTGTTGCTTCTTTATTTAAAGTAGCAACAACAATTAAATCATCACCCGGATTAATATTATCACTGAAAATTAAATTCAATTGAGCAATTTTTTTACCATAAGCAAATTCAAATGTATTATTGGTTGCACGTGTCTGGCCTACTGCATGAGTAACAACAACACGATAATATCCAGCAGGAACATTATTAACTATTGCCTTAGCAGTATTATCAGTAATATTAGTTGCATTGAATTTAAACTCTCCAGTAACTTTATCATAGAATTTGAAAACTACATTATAACCTACTCCAGAAATACCTGGATATGTTGAGTTGCTTGATTTTTGAATAGCATTATTTTCCCAGTATGAAATATTAGTGAAATTATTTCCAGTATTCGGTGCCCAAACACCATTGAAAAACTTATCTGCACCATAAACATACATCATCCATTGTGAAGCTTGATTATGTATAGCAACATATTCTGCAACACAAGTATCATTGTAGCTTGAATTATTGGTGAATTTTCCAGACATTGCTAAGTTATCCAGGAATAATGTGTTAGTGATATTTAAAGGTTTTAATGAGAAAATTCCTGAACCGGCACCTGCAGTGTTGTTGATAAATTTGGAATTTTTAACAGTTAAATTGGTTCCATTATTCCATATTCCTCCACCAACATTCCAATGAGTAAGAACAGGTAGATATGCAGTATTATTTATAAATGAACAGTTATTTACAGTTGCATTATCTCCATACAATACAAGTATACCATTACCAGTAGTTGCAGTGTCTGCAAATACACAATCTTCGATAAAACCATTATCTCCATACCATGTGATACCCCCAGTAGGTTCTATAGTATACCAATTCACATGTACGATATTTTGTTTGATGAATTTGAATTTTTCTATTTTAACATTATCTCCATAGACATTGATTTCACCATTAAATATTACCTCACCCTTTGCAGATAATGTTACTCCTTTATTAACATCAAAATAATCACCAGTATAGTTTCCCGGCAGGAAATAAATTATTCCACCTACCCTAATATTATTTAATGCGAATTTAATACTTGCTGGATCAAATTCAGTTTGACCATTACCTCTACCATTAACTCCAACGTAAATAATATCTTTTATAGACATTGGCTGGTAATAGTCATTACCTCCCATATATGCAAGATTATTTGTAAAAGTTAAATTACTCCGTGTTACATTTGAAAATTCACCTGCAAATATCGCTCCACCACATTCAACTGCAGTGTTGTTAATAAATGTAGAATCTGAAATAGTAATATTACATTTATCCGCAATATTTAAAGCTCCACCTTCAACAGCACTATTGTTAATGAAATAACAATTAGATATTACACCTCCAGCAGTACCATATTCATAAACTACAGCACTATGATTATTAACATTACAAAATGTAGAATTGAATAAATTTAACACAGAATCTGTTTTTTGAACTGTGATGGAAGAGTTATCAAAAGTACAATTAGTAATATTTAACACTTGTGTATAATATTCATATGAAGATATTCTGAAAAATGAATCATTGATAATTTTACAATTATAATAACTTACGTTACCATCATTGTGTAATGTACGGCCATTAATAAATGTTGAATTTATAATTTTACTATCCTCTGCCCATTGTGAACGGAATTGACCAGCATTAATAAACTCACAATTAGAAATAATAAAATGTGAATGACCTCTTAAATAAAAAGACTGAGCAGTCAAAGTCATATTACAATTAATCGCCTGACAGTGATCCATGAAAAAGTTTGTATAATAAGTAGATACAAGAGCTCCAATTATCCTATTGCCTTCAAATCCGAAACTTATATCTTTAAAGATACAATTAGATAATGTTAAATTAACCATATTCTTTTTTGAAGCACCTATAGAATAAATAACTCCTCCCCAAAAGTAATTCACACCCTTACTTTCATAAATAGGATCTTTAAATATAACATTTTTTATAGTTACAGAACCATTAGTAATATAAAATATTCTTGACATGTTGTTACCATCAATAGTATGGTTTTGACCATCAATAACTACATCTTTATTAATGACAATACCATTTACACTACCACTATTAAATGATAAGTCCCATACATAATCTTTATCTAAGGTTACCACATTCTTTGTGTTTATCTCATTTTGCAGTTCTGTGAAAGTACCATATTCACCTGCAGATACTTTATTCTGCACGTCAGCACTTCCTAAATTATTTTCATCTACTTGATTACTATTAACACTATCTACCGTATTAACATCATCTATTGAAACAGTAGAGGTATTTTGTTCAACAGCATTTTGAACATCACTTATATTTTCATTTGCACTTACCGCAGAAAAGGATATTGCAAATATTAATATTAGTGAGATAATTAAAATCTTAGAATTAAAATTCATAATCATATTACCTCTTATAATACCAATTTAATATGTTAATATGAAAAAACAATTAATTCACTGTTTAATCATATTTACATAATTGATAGTTTGTTGTTTTATCTATAAAAAACTATTCCTCTGGGGGGGGGAGAAAAGTATTTTTATCGATTTAATTTGAAAATGAAGTAAAATTCTTGAAAATATTATTTTTGAATGATATGGTTTTTAAAAAAAGAAAATTTGAAGTGGGATTATTGATTTTTATC
>SUTL01000119.1 GCA_015062925.1 Methanobrevibacter thaueri | reverse complement strand
ACTGCTACTTCAACTATCCTAAAAGGAACTGCCCATATGTTAAAAACATTAACAAAGGATTTGATTTTTACAGAACATGTTTCGACTTCATATATTCAGTTCTCAAATTAAGAGACGAAAGAAATGTAGTTGATGCAAATGGTGAAGAGATGAACAACTTCAAAACAACCAATCTTGAAACCTTTGCGAAATATGTTGACCAACATGAAAGAGTTGGAGTAAAAGTAACTGAAGGAAACCCTGACAGTGAATACAATTCATGGGAAATATACAAAATGGAATAGATCTATCTATTCCATATTTTTTTAGGAGGAATTTATGGAATCCAAAACTTATTATGTTGATGATATAGAATTCCAAAAAGATGTTATTTATATTGATAATCGTGAGAATAACAATACATTAACTACTTTTATAGAATTCCTTCACGATAACTCTATTAAAAATGAAAAAGGTCCTCTTAAAGGATGGAACAAACATTTTGGCGAACATTGTAGAGTAAAACTAACTGGAAACAGAATATTGCCTTACACCACTTGGAAAAGAGTTGCTCTTCCTATTGGAGACTTTATGTATAATGGAATAGTGTTTGAATTAAAAAGAGGTTTTGATTTGTATGATTCAATAAATGGGGAAGTAGCTCGTTTAGACCTACAAATCGACGCTGCTAAAAAATTCATAAGGAAAGAAGAAATCCAAGACTATTTTGTTTTTTGCACTATGGAGGGGGATTTTGTTGGGGATAAATTCAATGAATTTAATTACTTCAGCAACCAAGAAGGTTTAATTCCTTTACAGTATTATGGGATTGATGAATGTATCAGAGCAATGTTTAATGTATGGAATAGTAGTACAAAATTAAAAGGATTGCGTACAAATCACATTCCTAAACATAATCCTGCATATTTACAATTATATGCATTAGATAATTGTTCTCGTAAAAAAGCTGAAGATATTTACAATCATTTCCATGTTTTTTGTTTGGAAGATTTAAAAAAGATAACTCTCTCTAAACTAATGGAAATTAAAGGAATCGGTCCTGCAAATGCATCAAAAATTTATAATGAACTTCAGGAGGTAATATATGGTCCTCAAGAAGTTGTGTCTAAAGTAGAATGGTGTGGTGAAGTAAATGTCTATTGAAGTAAAATTTACTGATTTCTGTGATAATATCCCTGACTTAAGGGAAAATATTCAAAATGGAACTATTAAAGTAATCCCTTTAAAGAAAGGTATGAAAGCACCAAGAGATAATGGTTGGTCTAAAAAAGAATATACTTTATCAGATATTGAAAATTCCAATACAAATCTTGGAATCATGCCAGGATACAATCACACCGAAAGCAGTCTCGCAATCATTGACATTGATGGTTACACTATGAATAAAGTCAATGCTGAAGAAAAACAATTCTACAAGGAAGCAACTCAAAAATTTTTATATGAATGTTTGAAAGATATTCCTGGAGCAATGATTGTCCGTACACAGTCAGGAGGATTTCATATTTATTTATGGAATCGTACCGTCAATGAACACATCCATGAAACTTCAAACAACCTACATTTCCCAGATAATTTCTATATTGAAGAATTGCAAGGCAAGAGTCTGAAACACAGTATTGAAATATTCACTAAAGGTGGAAGTAAACAATGTCTGTTACCGGGATGTATTGTTTATGATAAAGACACTGGCAAGGAAAATGATTACATTATTTTAAGTGAAGTAAATTCATTGAACAATATAGCTACAGTAGATGATATTCACCAAACTGTAATTGACACATTAGTTAATAAAGGTTTCACCTACCATAAACCTGAAAAAAATACTAACAATTCCGCACCAGATAACATCAAACATTCACATGAATTGAAACAATTAACCAACCTTGAAATTCAAAAGACTGCAGAACTTGTCTCACCATTAATCGAAAAAATAGATGGACAAAAACATACTGGTTGTCTTTATCTTGGAGGATACTTCAGCAGGAACATAACTGTAAAAAGTACAAACCATGTAGCAAATGCTATCATAAAAAGAATTGGACATTTATTCGATGATTCAGGGGAATTCAAGAAGACACTCCTTAAAAATTATAACAAATCAGATGACTACAAAGGAGGTCTCCCTAAATTCTGTGAGATAGTTGAAAGTATAGATCCAACTTTCAACACATCTAAATTTATTTTTGAGATGAATAAAATTTGCCGTCTAAGATTTGTACATTCAATATTGACTAAAAAATATTCTAACAGTAAAAAGAAGTATCTTGATATTGATTATACCAATAATAAGATTTCAACACATATCTGGAATAAAACAGAAGTGAAAAATGAAGATGGAACTACTGATACAAGAGTATTCCACACCGACACTTATGACTTAGTGAATATGAGTCCTGTAGATGTTTACGAAACATACAATATACTCGATAAAAATGCAAGTCCTAAATTATGCTTTAGTTTCTATCGTAAAGGAATGCCATCTAAACAAACCGTTGAAGGAGATGACATTCAAATTATTGAAAAACAATTAGAACGTAGACCTGGAATTGTATTGAAACCAAGAGAATACAAAGGTATTGTGAATGAAATCATTAACGAATATATTAAACTTGACCAAATCCACACTATCGAAGAGATACCAGTTCAAGGAATATTCTGCAATCCATTAAATGGAAACTTAGCAAGAGCAGATGAACATTCAAGTGTTCCAATTGAGCTGCCAAGTCAAGATAGTGTAAGTCAGGCGATTGGTATTTGGGAAGATTTGGAAGATGTTTATCCTGGAGACAATAGTAAACTTGCACATATTTTAAGATGGGGTTTGCTTTCACCATTCAGTTATATTTTAAAGACAAGGTTTGTTTGGCAGCCAATGTTGTTTTTATATGGTGCGTCCAGGACAAGTAAAACCACTTTAGCTGAAATTGGTTTGTCACCATATGCAAGAATAACCAATGAAATCAGTATTGGTGGTGGTGCATTCAATACCGAATATCGTATAGGAAATGCATTGTCAAGGCAAGGCATCGGTACGATCATCAACGAACCATCAAGCAGTATCAATAATGATATTTTTATTGATTTGATTAAGCGAAGTGTAGAGTCTAATATTTGCCGTGAAAAAGAAGACAGAGGAATCCACACTAAAATTCCTGCATATTCTAATATGTGTTTCACATCTAATAGTTTCATTCCTACTAATGATGCTTTTGTTCGTAGGGCGGATTATTTGGAGTTCACTAAAAATGAAAGGTTAAGTGATGATGACATTAAATTGTTTAATAAAACTTTTAGACATCAAAATTGGAATAATACAAGGTTCCTTGGTTTGAAACCTATTGGTGATTATATGGCTTATTATGTAAGTCAAGATGTGAATGTTTTGGAAGGAAATCATGTTGATGTAGTATTTGGAATGATTGAATCATTATTCCAATATGTTGGTGAGAAACCTTTCGCTTGGTTGTTCAGTATTCCTGAATTAATGGAAATTGGAGCTTCAGATAATGAAGTGTTAAGTGAGTTCCGTAGAATGATATTGAAAGACTATAGGGATTTAACTAAAAACAGCAGCAAGATTTATGAAAATGCATTTGAGAATGCTGCAAGTGTTGATGATGATTTCAATGTCACACATCACAGACACCATGGGGATTTTGCTAAGTTATTACGTGTAGTTATTGAAAGTAATAACATCTCCTATTTACATTTCAGTGAGATTAAGCATCAGCAATATGTCCTGGTGAACACCAGTGTTAAAAATGCATTGAATGATTTCAATGGTCTGCAGATAACATGTAAAGGGTTAGCAGATTACATGGGATTCAAATATGATACTTATTCCTACAAAGGAAATAAAATAAAAGCATTTAGGATGTTATTCAGTGAATTTATTAATTTCTTGTATGGAGGTTTTGAAGAGAAAAAGTAACTTAGTAACTTGGAAGTAACCTTTTTTAAGTTACTCTAAAAAATTGATGAGAATGCTTTATTTTAAAAATAGGCTTCTTATTATTATTATTTTTTTTAGAGTAACAAAGTAACTTATTATTATAAGTGGCGTATATAGGTGAAAACCAATCTGAAAAATACACAACAATAATAATTCACTATAGAAGGGTTCACCCAGAAAAAAAGTTACTTTGTTACCTTTGAACGAAATTCAAAAATCTAAAAGAGAAAAAACAAAAAATCATAATTCGAGGTAATGAAAATGAAACAAAAAATTAAAAACATACTGGAACTTTTGAACAGTAAAAAGTTACTATCAAAAGTTACTGTAAGTTACTCTTCAGGAAGTGATGCATTATGAACATTAGTTCAGCAAAATTCACAAAACTGACCTTGCAACAAATCGCTGACATGCTTATAGATCGTGACAGTAATGGTGCAATCTGTAAGGGCATGGTTGATGGCAGAATGTATTCACTTAAAGTGGAGTTGAGTATTGATGAATGAAGTTAAAGTATTACAGAAGGAAGTGTCCGATATGCAGATAACTTTGAGAGAGTTGGCAGTATTGGAAGATGGTTTCGGAGCTGATTATTCAGAGGTGATTACTGATGTTAAATGGACACATCAACAATTGAAGCATAGGTTACAGACCTC
>SUTL01000118.1 GCA_015062925.1 Methanobrevibacter thaueri | reverse complement strand
TTGATAATAAAGCAGGACAAGCTGCACCACAAAATGAACCACTTAGAAGTGAACCTGCAAGACTTAACAGACAACCTAATGATAGTATTTACGCACCTCAAAGTCAACCAGAATACGTGCCACAAGCTAATCAACAACCAGACCCTAATCATGAAATTAAACAAATTATTGAAGACTCCCCATACAATGTTAACGATAACATTGATTATGCTGGATTAAAATCATCTTATTTAGAAGAAAACAATTTTAACCCAGAACCTCAAATTACACAAACTCAAATTAATGATCCTATTTTCCCAGACCACTCCCATGAAACACAACAAAAAACAAGTGGATTAGAATTAGAAGATAAATATGAAAAATATTTAGATGATTTATATTTTGAAGAAGACGAAATTCCATTAAATGAACAATTAGCAAAAGATGAAGAGCAATATGGTTCACTTACAAGAAGACCATATCCACCTAGAGAAGAACCTGCTCAAAAACAAACTCTTGGAAGACAAACTCCACCTAAAAAACAGGAAACACCTGAAGAGATGGAAGCTAGACTTAGAGCTGAAATCATGGCAGGTAAAAAAGGAGATATAAGTGAAGGAAATATTCATAATCTTCAGTATAAAGATGAAAAAGAAAAAATGAGTACTGTGGATATTCTTTTAACTATTATATTGGTTATTGTTATCTTAGTAGTTATTTATTATTTAGTTTATATTTTCATATTAAACACTTATTACCCAACATTTACTGATGCTTTATATGGACTTACAGATCCTCAAAGCTTAATTAATAATATTTTAGCTCCTCAAAAATGAAATCTTTTCATTTTTTATTTTTTTTCTAAATTTTTCTAAAGTTTCTTTATTTTTATATCCTAATACTCTGATTGTTGTTGGGTATTTTTCAATATATTCAGATATTGTTTTTCTTGGAATTGGATTTTCCAGTATGCTTAATATTCTTTGGCGGAAGTGTGTGGAAAATCCTTGTGAAATTGTTTTTTCTAATTTTTCCAGATTATCATAGGGTCGTGCGTCAATTATTGTTTTTGCTAGTTTTTCATTGAATAGGTTTAATTGTGATAAATCTTTTAGGGAATAGTTGTTTGCTGTGTTTAGAATGCGTTCTATATCCCGGATGTTATATATTATAGAATTGTTTTTGATTTCTCGTTTGAGAACATCTATTGTTTTTTGTGGCATCATGGATATGACTTGTTCAAAATTATTGTCCATAATGCTTTGACGGATTAATGTTCCGCTTACTCCTTCGATTCTTTTGACAAAAATGAATTTGTTTTCATAGTTGAATCCTATTTTGCTTAGGGAGTTTGAAAATGATGTGATTACATAGTTGTCTTCTTCGAGTTTGCCTTTTAGTAGGATTTCTTTTGTTGTTTTATCCACTATTTTATATGGTTTGGAGGCAATGTGATGTCCTTGGTTTATTCTTTTGAGTATTTCTTCAATTCCTGGGACGGGTTTGTATCCTCTGGGAATGTAATTTGTGTTTAGTGCCTGGAATGTTTTGCATAGGCATAGTGAGTATTGGCCTGATCCCATTATTCCCATTGGTGGTCCTTCTATGACTATGTCTGCTCCAACTGAAATTGCAATTTCAGCTCTACTTTGTCTTGGTAATATATATGGTATACCTCTACCACTTCTCTCAAATAAACCCGGCACAATAGCTACAAATAACGACTCAGGAAACATGTCTTTTGCAGTTTTCATGCAATGAAAATGACCGTTATGTAAAGGATTATACTCTGTGAAATCCGCCACCAAAGTCACATCTGAAGTAGTGTCAGAAATATTATACTCACATTCAAAATCATCATAAAACAAATCCATATCCCGACCAAGAATACCAGAAATACCAACCATAATAAAAAATATGAACATCAAAATAAAAAAAAGTTATGATTTAAAAATGAAAAATAACAAATATTCAACCAACAAAAAGGTGATTAAAAATGGATTTAGTACTAAAAAATTCAAAGTTAATAAACCAAAGCGGAGAACATTATATAAAAATCGAAAACGGAAAAATAACCAACATATCAAAAACACCCATAAAAGCAGAAAAAACAATAGATGCAAAAAACAACTACGTACTACCCGGATTCATCGACCCACACGTACACTTCAGAGACCCAGGACTCACACAAAAAGAAGATTTTAAAACCGGAAGCCTTGCAGCAGCAAACGGAGGATTCACAACAATAATAGACATGCCCAACACACAACCAAAAACAAACACCTACCAAGCCCTAAAAGAAAAAATAAAAATCGCAGACAAAAAATCCGAAATCAACTACAAACTCCAAATAGGACACAACAACCTCGAAGAAATGGAAAAAATGATGAAACTAAATCCCATAGCAGTTAAAATATTCATGGATCTTGAAAGCGATGAAAACCTAGAAACAATATTTCACAACCTATCAAAATTAAAAGAAAAAACAGAATATAGCGGACTTGTAAGTGTACACTGTGAGAAAAAAACAATAATAACACAGGAAACAGAAAAATTAAAACAAAAACTAGAAAACGAAGCAATAGACTACAGTTACGCACGACCAGCGAAATCAGAAGACGAATCAGTAAAACAAGCAATAGAACTAGCAAAAAAGAATAATCTAAAACTACACATCTGCCATTTAAGCTCACAAAAATCACTAAGACTAGCAAAAATCGCAAAAAAAACAATGCCAATAAGCTGGGAATTTACACCACACCACCTACTACTAGACAACACAGCATACAATACCTATGACACATTCATAAAAACAAACCCCCCACTAAGAAATAAAAACGAAAAAATAAATCTAAACCACCTTGATGAAGAATCAATAATAGGAACCGACCACGCCCCACACACCCTCGAAGACAAAACAAAAGGAGTATGGGCATCATCACCAGGAATACCAAACCTTGAAACAGTAGTGCCATTACTACTAACACAAGTAAACAAAAACAATATAAACTTCAAAATAATCCCAAAAATACTAAGTGAAAACGCAGCAAAAGTATATGGATTAAAAAACAAAGGAAAAATCGAAATAGGATACGATGCAGACTTAACAATAATCGATTTAAAACAAGAAGGAAAATTCAACATAGAAGAATTTAAAACAAAAGCAGAATACTCACCATTTGACGGATGGGAATATCAAGGAAAACCAGTAATGACAATAGTAAACGGAAAAACAGTAATGGATAATCTATAAAACTAATTTTAAAAAAAATAATTAAAAAATAGGTGTGTTTAAAGCACCTATTTATAACATAAAGCGTCTTTTGAACATGCTTCCATACATTGACCACATAAAGTACAGAATCCAGCAATTGGTAATTTAGGATTCTCAGATTTATGTAACATATCATATGGACATGCGTCGATACAGTCACCACATTGATCACATTTAGATGGGTTGAATTCTATTCTGTCTCTTGTAACAGTTTCTCCATCGATTTCTAATTCAATATTACCGATAGATAATGCACCATTACCACAAACAGAAGCACAAGCACCACATCTAATACAACTGGTGAATGATGGTTCACCACCAACTTCTTCTAAAGCTGGGCATAACATACCAGTTTTGGTAACTACACGAATAGCTTCGGTTGGACATTTGTTAGCACATGCACCAAGGAAATCACATTTTTCAACATCACGGCCAATACCTTCAGCATCGACTGGAGCACCTTCACCCCATTCAACATCAATATCTAATGCATCAACAGGACAAAGTTTTACACATAAACCACATGCAGCACAAATTTCCGGAATCATTACTGTTAAATCTCCACCATTTGCAGTAATGAAGTCTCCAGGACATGCTTCTACACAAGTGTTACATCCAATACATTTTGCTGAATTGAAAGTGAATGAATTGATTTCTTTTGTACGTTTAACTGGTTTTTTCTCGGATATGAATATTGCATTCCAAGGACAAGTTTGTGAACATAAACCGCATCTAATACAATCATCATTTACAGTAATAGGACTTCCTATTTCATCAAGAGTAATTGCATTAACAGGACAAGGTTCTACACAAGTTCCACAACCAACACAATCGTTAATGTAAACTGGTCCTTTACCTGCAAGATCAATTTCATATTCTTTAGGTTCTACAACACCTGGAATTCCAATTACATCAACTGGACAAATGTCAACACATTTTTGACACATTACACAGAATCCTTCAACTTCTTTTAATTTAGCACCAGTGACTTTAATAGTTTCTTGTGGACATACTTCTTCACATTTACCACAAGAGTCACATAAAACTGAATTGAATACTAATCTTGCTTGTTCTACTCCTTCAGCAATTTCGTACATTTCAACTTTTAATGCTCCATTAGGACAAGCATCTGCACATTTAGGTTCTCCACCGCAAGTGTCACAGTGAATAATAGCATTAGGTGTTACATCAATAGCGGATGTAGGGCAAGTACCTTCACATGCACCACATTTAATACAGCCATCTTCGTTAAATACAATCATTTATAAAAAACCCCCTTAAAGTTTAGAATTTTTTAATGAGGTTTCCTTCACTGTCTACAATATCTACTTCAGCTAATCTCATTTGACTATCCATTGAGTGGGTAGCACAAGATAAACATGGGTCGTAAGCTCTGATAACCATTTCCAT
>SUTL01000117.1 GCA_015062925.1 Methanobrevibacter thaueri | reverse complement strand
AAATAGTATTAGAATAATAATAGATAAAATTAAATAAATTAAAGAAAAATTAGTCGAAATAAATAGTGAAAATAAGAAAAAAATTCAAAAAAATCTTAAGTTTCTAGCAGTGGTTATATTTAATAAGTTATAAAATCAAAAGATAATATATTGATAATTAATTATTTAATATGGTGAATTAATATGAGTAAAGTTAAAGATATGTCACTCGCACCTGAAGGTGTAAGAAAAATAGAATGGGTTCAAAAACACATGCCTGTGTTAGAACACATTAAACAAGAATATTTAGAAACCCAACCATTCAAAGGAATAACCATAGGTTCATGTTTACACTTAGAACCAAAAACAATCAACTTAGGATTAACCTTAATGGCAGGTGGAGCAGAAGTAGCAATGACCGGTTGTAACCCACTATCCACCCACGACGATGCAGTTGCAGGAGCAGCTGATTTAGGATTAAACGTATACGGTTGGAGAGAACAAGACGATGAAGAATACTATCAAACCATAAACATGGTATTAGATCACAAACCGGACATAATCATTGACGACGGAGCAGATATGATTATGGTACTTCACAATGAAAGAAAAGAATTATTATCCCACATCAAAGGAGCATGTGAAGAAACCACAACAGGAGTTCACAGATTACAAGCAATGCACGCAGACGGAGCATTAAAATTCCCAGTAATCGCAGTAAACGACGCATACACAAAATACTTATTTGATAACAGATACGGAACCGGACAATCAAGTTTCGATGCAATCATGGGAACAACCAACATGGTAATTGCAGGAAAAACCGTAGTTGTATCCGGATACGGCTGGTGTGGAAGAGGACTAGCACTAAGAGCAGCAGGTCTCGGAGCAGATGTTATAGTAACAGAAGTAGATCCAATCAGAGCATTAGAAGCAAGAATGGACGGATACCGTGTAATGACCATACGTGAAGCAGTAAAACAAGCAGACCTCATAATCACAGTAACCGGTAATGCAGATATCATCTCAGGTGATGACTTTAAATACATGAAAGACGGATGTATGCTTGCAAACTCCGGACACTTCAACGTGGAAATTAACAGACCAGATCTTGAAGCAATATCCACTGAAGTTAAAGAAGTACGTGAAAGTATTGAAGAATTCACAACAAAAGACGGACGTAAAATCTACTTATTAGCAGATGGAAGACTTGTAAATTTATCCGCAGCACGTGGACAAGGACACCCTGCAGAAATCATGGACATGAGTTTCGCAGTACAAGCACTATCAGCTAAACACATCCTAGAAAACGATTTACCAGTAGGTGTTACCAAAGCACCAGATGAAATTGATTACAATGTAGCAAGTATGAAATTAAAAGCAATGGGTATTGAAATCGACTCATTATCAGATAAACAAAAAGCATACTTAGCAAACTGGCAAGAAGGAACATAAATAATTATTTTTCCTTCTACTTATCTTTTTTTTTATGTCTTATTTCAGATACATTGACAATGGCAGAGGATCAACCAAATTAATAATCGGTGGTGTGCATGGAAACGAAGGTCTCACCTCCATTAAATTCATAAAAAACATCTCAGAAGATAATTTGTCCCCTGGTCAATTCTATTTTTACAATTTTGATAAAACACCTTATATTTCCACAATTAAAAAAGAATATTATCAATCAGAATTAGGTTTAAAAATCCTTAATCTGATTTCTGAGTTGAAACCTGATTTTTACACTGAACTTCACTGTTATAATCTTAAGAATTATGAAAAATTAACTTCTATGGAAAGATATTTGAAAACTGGCATTCCTCCGTTGATTAAATTAGATAATCATGTTCTGGTATCATCAGTTTCTCCGTTGATTCGTATGACTTATTTTACAACTGATACTGTTTGTAAAACATTGGAAATTCCATGTTTTGAAAAGTTAACTCCGGATATTATTAGTGAGTATGATTTTAATATGGATTTGGCTTGTTCTACTTATGAAAAGTTGTTTAATTTAATTTTAAAATCTCCTTCTCGTGAGTATTTTGAAAAGGAAATGCTGATTCATTATAAAAAACAGGTTTATATTGCGATGGATTATGCTAGTAAAGTTTTTGGTGAGGATTTTCCGCCTTATTAATAATTGGTTATTGATGGTTTCCGGGTTTGTGGTGGTGAGAAACCATCAACACCATAGGATTCTACATGTTTTATATTGATTAAATAGCATTTTTTCCCTTGGATGCTATTTTGGAGTGTTAAAAGTGTACAACCTGGGGTGTGTGGTGGTAGATTGCACACTTTTTTTTATTATCAATATATTAGAATCCTATTGTTACTTTTTATTTTAATGTTATTTAAATCAATTGTATGTTTTTTTTAAAACCATGCATCTAGACTTCCTTGTGATGAGTTTAGGTTTTTCAGTTTATCTGATGCTTTTGCCACTCTTTCTTCTGAGAATCCGTGTTGGTAGGATAGGTATTCTATTATTTTGTCTTTTTGTGGTTTTTCCCATTTTATTTCATAGTCGGTGTTGATGTTGTGTTTTAGGAATATGTTTTTCACTTCTTCTAGGTCGTGTGTGGATTCTTTTTGAAGTTCTTCTAGTTTTTCTTTTAATTGTCCTTTTTGCGCTAGTTTTAGTGCTGTTTTTGCTCCGATTCCTTTTAGTCCTTCGCAGAAATCTGTTCCTATTAGTATTCCCATTTCTATTAGTTCTTCTTGGGTTATGTTTAGTTCTTTGAGTACTCGGTCTAGTTGGTAGTATTCTAGGTTTTTCAGGTTGGATGATACTGCTAGGTTTCTCACTACTCTTTTTGCTCCGAATAGTAGGCAGTCGTAGTCTTGTGATGCTACTGCATAGGCATCTCCTTGTGATACTAGGTATGCTGCTTGTGCTTCTCCTTCTCCTTTTGCTTCTACGTATGGTATTCCCATGTATGTTAGTAGTTTTTTTGAGGATTCGATGATTTCGGGGGATAGTTTTGATGATCTCATTGCATATTTTCTTGCTTTTTCTGTGTCTCCTTCTTTTAGGGCTTCTTTGTAGATTTGTTCTGCTTCGTCTCTTATTTCTCGTCTTTTTGCTTGTGTTTCACTTTTAAGTTCTGGTGCTTTTCCATCGTAGATGTATATTGGTTTTATTCCTTTTTCTATCATTGATGAGTTTCTGTATAGTATTCCGCTTAGGTGGGAGGTGATGTTCCCGTTTTCATCGGTTAGTGGTCTTCCGTCTCTTTGTCTTATTGTGGATAGGAATTGGTATAATGTGTTGAATGCATCGATTGATACTGTTCTTCCTTCCAGGTCTTTTATGTTGATTGTTTCTGGTTGTATTATGTCTTTTAGTTTAACACCCATTTTTATTCACCTGAAATAACTTATTGGGAATACTTCTTTTATCCACATTAGGATTTCGTCATTGTTGATTATTACATAGTCTCGTGCGAGCATGTCTTCATCGGTTTTGAATAGTTCTTTTAGTGTCTGGTTGGGTTTTTCTATGAAGATGTTTTTTATTTCCCGTCTTGATTCTATATGGTAATTTTTAAGAATTCTTCCTATTGGTATGTCTGCTCTTACAAGATCTGAGCAAACTTCTTTACTGCATCTTTTTAATGGAATATGTGATATTGCATATATTAATGGTTTGCCTTCTCGGTGCATTATAACTTCTCTGAAATTAATTTCTTCACCTTCACTTACATTTACTAATTGTGCATGGTTTAAATCCGCATCCTCAAAATGCTGATCAAGTGTGGTTAGGGTTATTTTACCAAATAACACATCTAAAATAGCAGTGATTGAACCGTCTGTTGTTAATAGAATTTTTTGGGTATTGGAGAATTCCTCATTATACTCCTGTTCTAATTGTGTGATTTTGTCAATTAAACTTCTGTTTGCTTCGTTTTTATCAATCATATTATTTAGGCTCCTTCAAGGTCTTGTGGATTTGTAATGACTCCGGTTATTGCTGATGCTGCAACTACTTTGGAATTGGATAGGTAAACACTGGATTTTGCATCACCCATTCTGCCTTTGAAATTACGGTTGGTTGTGGAGATACAGGATTCTCCCTCTGATAAAACACCCATGTGTCCGCCAAGACATGGTCCGCAACCAGGATTGCAGATTATTGCTCCGGCGTCAATGAAAATATCAATATATCCTAATTCAATTGCTTTTTTATATATTTCTCTTGAAGCAGGTAAAATTAATAAACGAACACTATCATCAATTTTTTTATCTTTTAAAATTTCACTTGCATCTTTCAAATCACTTAATCGGCCGTTAGTACATGATCCGATTAAACACTGGTCAATTGATGTGTTTTTTACTTGGGAGATGTTTTTAACATTATCCACATCATTTGGACATGCTATTTGAGGTTCCATGTCTGTTATATCAAAGTGCAATTCTTTTTCATAAACTGCATCAGGGTCTGATGTATAAATGTTTAATTGGGATTCTTTTTTACCTGTTCTCTGGCAGATATAATTAATCACGTCCTTGTTGGGTTCCATTATTCCGTTTTTCGCACCCATTTCTATTGCCATGTTACACATGGTTGCTCTTCCTTCAACTCCCATGTTTTCTATTGTTGGTCCGGTGAATTCACTGGTTTTATATGTGGCTCCGGCAATACCTACTTCACCTATTATGTTTAATATAATGTCTTTTGGTGCAATATAGGGGTTTAATTCTCCGGTTATGT
>SUTL01000116.1 GCA_015062925.1 Methanobrevibacter thaueri | reverse complement strand
TTATCTAAATACTTGGATAAAGCAATACAACACACAATAAACCGTAAAATCCCAAGTACTAATAATTTAATTGAAGGATTTTATAAAACAACACTTCCAGGAAAAATTAAAAAGATATTCAAAACATGTTGAGGCTTAATCATCAGAATAACACTCAACAACATCAGATGGATTAAACGATGTGCAATCATCAACAAAAACTAAGCATCAGTACCTAATCGGACACAGCCATGCAAATGAATATAACACACTATGAAGTTCTATCCCTAAGTTGTAGTTGATACATAAATTACAATACTGAATATAAACTACTTAAAAAGTTAAGATAACATGCACTAATAAAAAATTATAATAGACATTATATAAAAAACCGTTATAAAATCAATTCCTCAAAATATAATCTTCATTTATCATCAATGAGACAATTAAAAAAAAACGACAAAATTAAATATCTTTCAAGAAGTAACATCAAAATCCAAAAAATAACATTCAAACTTAAACTATGAAATTTAAAAACATATATATGAAAATCTAATTTGTAACAAAAATCGGAAAACTGATTATGAAAATTCACAAAGTTTTTTGAAAAGATTCTAAAGTACAAAATATTTAAAAATCACTAGATGAAAATTTCCCACAATTAATTTTTAGATATGAACTTTAAATTAAAGTTTCTTTTGAAAATAAAATTTTTAAGGTTCCTATGATTATACACTACTGATGCAATACGGCAAATAAATATTGATATTGTCCATTTTTTATTTAAAACAAAATTATTTAATATCCTCCAAGGTAATAACGGAACATTAATTTGATAGTTATAATTTAATTGATAATCTCTAATCATGCTTAGGATTTGAATTTTTTCTTCCTTTGTACCAACAAATTTAAAAAATGCATTATATAATCGTGGAATTTTATTATTAAAAAAATATGAAGCATCATAGTTATTTTCTTCCAGATATCTGATAGTAAGGTCATATCCTTCGAAAACCCTTTCAAAATTATTTAATTTGGTAGTATGACCTAATGATTGAACACCCTCACTTTCAACAGTGTGAATATAACCATAATAATTAGGAAGATAAATTATTTTATTCGCTTTAGTATAAGCAACAATTGTAAAATAACCATCCTCAGCTAAACAAAGAGGACACCTAATATTGTTCTGTTGAATAAATTTCGTATTAAAAATACTTGCCCACATAGGATAGCCTGATTCAATCACATTAGTTAAAATGGTTCTTTCTTTAGATGCATCAGGTCTAGAATAAACTCCATCTAAAAACTTATATGAATACCTGCACCTAACAACATCTGCTTTTTCCTCATCAATGGCATTGAATAATGTTTCACAATAATCTGAATCTAATTTATCATCATTATCCATAAACATTAAATATTTTCCAGTTGCTTTTTCAATTGCAATATTTCTAGGCTTTGATGGACCGCCGGAGTTTTTCTCCAGAAAATATTTAATAACATTTTCATATTTTTCAGAATATTTATTTATTATTTCCCTAGACCCATCATTGGAATTATCATCAATCAGTATTAATTCAATATCATTAAAATCAAATGATTGGTTAATTATTGAATCAATAGCTCGTTCTAATGTTTTTTCAGCATTATACACCGGAATAATAATTGTTATTTTATAACCCATAATACCACAACATAATTCTTAAATATTAACCTTTGCCTCTTTTAATTAATACAGCCTCATAAATCCTAAACATTGCACAAATTAATGAATAAGGTAAAAATCTATAAGCAAATGAAAAAAATTTTCCTTTAAATTGTCTATTATCATCAATATAAATTTCATGTTTAAACGGCGTTTCTTGAACATAATCTTCAAATATTCTTCGTAACGGATGATTTTGAGCATTCTTAAACCAGGGCCTCCCATTAACAAAAGTAGTTAAATGAATAAAAACAGGATTACTTAATGCATTTTCAATAATATCTTTTGAGTAATATTCTTTCATATCATACCACTGCAAAACTTTTTCATAACCCACTTCAAAAAAAGGAGATAATAAATTGTATTTTGGATTTAATTTCAGAATTTTATCCCTACAGACAACATTAATAACACCCTGATCATTATGAAAGACTTCCCCATTTTTTGAAATAATAAGATCTAAAAACTGTTTCTCCAAATTATTTTCGCGCCATGATTTAAGATTGATTAATAACAACCCGGCATTAAAATGTTCCTGCCCATCAGGCAAATCCAAAAAAAGATTAATATATTTTGGACATGCATCTAAAACGGCAGCACAGTAATAATCATCAATATGCAAATCCCATAATTCTTTTAAAGAATCAGCAACAATAGCATCACAATCCAAATATAAAATTTTGTCAATTTTATCATCCAATAAACTTGCTACAAATAACCTGGCATAAGTACTTAAAGCACGTGTTGCCTTAATTTCTATTCCTAAAATTTCTTCCAAATTAGAATATCTGATGAAATTTAATTGGGTTTTGACTTTAAATTTTTTAGAAATAGATTCGATTTTCAATCGATTTTCTTCAGATATACCCCCCATCCAAAATAAAAATGTTTATCTGATTAAAAGAAGTTTCATTATTTTTTAATAATGAATGGACAGTTACACCTAAAATAGGTGCATAATTATCATCAGAAGACAGTAATACATTCATTTCCAAACATTTCCCTGTTTTGTTTTTTAAATAAAATTCAATATTTTATATAATAATTATTTTATATAAATTTTGGGACTGATATTTTTTGAACAATAATATATTTTTTATATTTTTCATTTATTATGGTTTTTGATTATATATCAAAACTCTATAGGATTGTAAAAATCCTTATTTTTTCTTAATTTGAGACATTCATAAAAAGTATAATATCGTGTTTTTAATATTTCCTGTTAAAACTAGATTATTGTAATATGAAAAAATCATGTAAATTTTTTGAAAGATTTCTAAACCACAACAAGTATTTAAACTTTAAAGAGTAATATTAATTATTGTCAAAAAAAATGCGTCAAAGAGCCAACATTTTGACAGCACAAAATGAATGATACGATGACTAATTTAAAAAAATACACTGATGAAGAGTTAAACCTAATAAAAAGAAATGAATTGATGATTTTAAAAGAAATAATTCGCCTTTGTGAAGAAAATAATTTAAAATATTACCTGTATGGAGGAACAGCATTGGGAGCCATCCGCCATAAAGGATTTATTCCATGGGATGACGATATAGACATAACATTGTTTCGCGAAGATTATGAGAGATTAATGGAAATACTTGATGAACAATTAGATGAAAAATTTGAAATCTTAAATAGTAAAAAACAAGAGGACTATTTTTTACCTTTCACAAAAGTATCACTGAAAGGAACCAGATTTGAAGAATTTTGGGTTGAACAAGTTTCATTCAATATAGGTTTTTTTATAGACATTTTCCCATTGGACAATATTCCCGAAAGTGAATTTAAATTTAAAATTCAATATTACAAGTGTAGAATATATTATCATTTATTAGTGAATTCCATTGTCAAAATAGAAACCGGTTCGAAAATAAATAGTTTCTTACATAAGTTTTTACATTCATTTTTAAATATTATTCCCAGATCAGATAAATTTTTTAAAAAAAAATATTTAAAATCATTGATTAAATATAATAATATTGAAACAAACTTTGTGACTGATTATTATTCCCAACGAGGCATATATATATTTGATAAACAAGATTTTGAACCATCCAAAAAAGTAAAATTTGAATCAATATATGCAAACATTCCTAAAAATTGCGATAAAATATTGACAGAAATATATGGAAACTATATGGAACTTCCGCCAAAAGATAAACGATTTAATCATGCGCCCGAAGTTCTTGACTTTGGAAAATATAACGAAACGTATTATAAATAAAATGATTCCTGAATATAAAATAAGCATGTGCAATATGTTTAAATTCGACTCTTTCAAAATCTTTGTTGATTTGAAATTTTTTGATAAATTTAGTTTTGAATTTTAATTCTGTTTAAAAATAGTTAAATTTAATAAAGAATTGGAGTAAAAGTTTTTATCATACCTAAGGGTGTCCGCCAAAATTAGTTTTTGGCAGACTTGTTGATTTTTTTTAAAATATTGTTACATCGAGTTTTAATTGGTGTATTGTTGATTCTCGTTCGCAGAAATTTTCTAAATCTTCTTTTGTATTTTTTATTTCATGAGTAATGTTGTATAATCTGATTAGGTTGTATGCTAGTGCGTCTAGGTAGAATCTTTCTTCTGTTCGTGTCATTCCTATGACTACTTCTTTTTCTATTTGGAATTGTTCTTTTATAGTTATTTTGTGAAAGTTTGTACTATATCATTCAACCAATTTTCATAAAGTGATTTTATCCCTACAAATTCATTAAATCCTTCTTTAAATATTGTAATAAGTTCATCCAATGTATTATAATATGTTTTATATATTCTATCTTTAATTATTCTCCATAAATCTTCAATTGGGTTTAAATCTGGTGATCTTGTCAGTAAGAAAATAGGGTTGATGTTAAGTATTTCAAAAACAGCTAAACTTAAATCAGAGGAATGGATTTTGGCGTTATCCAAAACTAAATCTATTGGGATTTCAAAGGATAATAAATCACGAATGATTGGATTATCTAAATTGGACAATAATCTTTTTTCTCTTTCCTTTTTTATTTTATAAGGATTGTTAGAATCTTCTTTATTTAGCATTTTTTTAATCTTTGCAATGGATTCTTGATTAGAATGTTTATCATTATAAAGTTCATCATTT
>SUTL01000011.1 GCA_015062925.1 Methanobrevibacter thaueri | reverse complement strand
AACTGACCTGTTAAATCGTCAAAGTCCTTGGCGCTTATATCGTCTATTTTTCCGTCTTCATCAAAGTTGGTGATTGTGGCGAACGGTACGGTTTCGTTATCCTGCATGACATTAATGCTTCCGTCGGCGGCTGCCTGATAAACTACTCCGTCAAGAATTATCATCTCACCGTTTACTCCTTCGAATGTTCCAAGACCAGTGTCACCATGTGTTTTCAAATCTTCTACTGTAATTACTCCGTCAAATTCTCCATGCATGAAAGCCTGCATCAAAGAGACCTGATACATTGAATCATCATTATTTCCGTTCAGGAATAATGAATTCTGGGCGCTGACTGCTGAAACAGCAAGCAGGCCCACTATAATTAATGCAAATGCTATTTTCCTATTCATCAAATATTCCTCCCATTTTGGTTAATTAGGTATATGTTGGAATTTGATAATAAGTTTTGATGTTTGAATATGTAAAACCCTGTCTGGAAAAATTGGAGGGGATTTTACAAAATGGTGAAAACCATGTTTTCGAATCCGGGGTGATGTGCAATTCGAATTACAAAGGAGCAGTTTGACCATGTATGCCGCAGGGAAAACGACGGGCGCAAACCTCAGGAAGGCTACGGCTGGTATGAGGACATCATTGATTTAGGCGAGATGGACGGCTTTGAAATGAAAACCGTCACAAACAGGAACCTGCGCACTTCCAACGACCCGAGCATGGCATACTTGATACACTGTATAAGGGAATAAGACAGAACTGGCCTCACATGTCTGATGGGCAAATCGAGGATTATCTTGAAGGATGCATTAATAGGTAGTTACATTATTGGAAAATCCATTTTTCCAATCAATATTTTCTTTTTTAACAAATGTGTGACGGTTTTTAAAAAAAATAAAAAAAAGTTTAATCGGATTCAAGCTCGCTTCGATGGGCGTGCCTCAATCCAATCAGAACCATTATCAGAAGATAACACACCAGCAGATTCGCATACAGATACCGGTAGTCCTGAATAGGTGTTGAAACAAATATCATGATGATGTTCAGCAGATTCGGCACATACATCAGATAAATTTCTCTCGGGGCATTGAACATGACATGCATCACTATCAGAATTGCTATTGACAGGTACATGTACAGTGCGGGACTGTTGAATACGGTATCAAGCAGTGAGCCTTCGATTCCAAGTGCCATCAGATTCAGGGTGTCGAATGCAGGTGTTCCCCAGTTTGCATATGAAAGGTTTTCATAGGGTGTTGTCGGGGTATAGTTGTGCTTGCCGTAGTATGAATTGAAATCTGACTGCAGCCTGTCATGGTTTCCGTCAAGATAATATGGCCGTCCGACCCAGTGGTCCCTTACGATGTTCCACACCATAGGGGATGAACCTAAAAGGTATTCCATGCAGTGGAGAGGATCTTTAAGCGAGTACTTTATGGCCAGTCCGATATAAGTGCCCTTGTTGTCTTTATAATGGTGCAGATCGGCTATGACAAGTGTCGGATCCGTTCCTGTAGGCATGTAGTAGTCCTTGACCTTGTCGGCCTGTATCAGCTCATGAATCTTTGCCCTGTCGGCATCTTCCATTTCAAGATTCAAATCATAGTCGGCCAGCATGTGGATGACCTTGGCCATGACGGCATCCTTTTCATTGTCCTCAACTTCGTATGCAATGTTCAGTGATGAAATAAGAAGAATTGATGCAACGGTCAAAATCACCAGAAGCATGCTCATTTTCCTGTTCCTTTTCAAAAATAGATAAACTGCATACACGCAAAGCGCTATTGCTACAACATACATTCCGTTTCCTCTGATTTCAGCTATTATCGCCATGACGATTGAAATGACTATGATGAACTTATAGTCCACATCCCCATTCTTGTCTATCATTACCATGGCCAGGAAACACAGAAACATCATAAGGTAACTGAAAAGCACGTCCTTCCACAATGTGACGGAATACAGTGCATTTATAGGGATTAAACACATTATTGCGGTAAATGCAATCTGAATCCTGAAAAGTTCATTGCTTTCATTATCCTTTCGCACGTACCTGCAGATTACAGTCCACATTGTTGAGAAAACCAGAATCTGGAGGACGGCTATTGAAATGGTGCTTGGATATACCTTAAGGCACAGCATTTCAATGAAAGTGTGGAAAAACGGATGCCAGTTGGTGAAATGGCCTGATGCAATCTGGTGCAGCTGATTAAAGGAATCGATTGTTGCGATACCCGGATTGAAGATTGCAAGATAAACTGAAAATATGATGACAGGTATTAGAAATATAATAAGGTCATTGCGGTTCAGTTTCTTTATTTGTGAAAAATTCGCCTTGTCTACAAATTCCATATTTAAAATATGGGCAAACCTACAATATAACTATTTAGATGAAATCCCTGCCGTAAAACATAACCCTTCTTGCAAGGAAATTCCAGAAAAGAACAATCACTGCGGCTATGATTTTGGATATGAGATAATACATGCCCATGATGTCCGTAAAAAACCATAAGAGGATTTCTGTGAAAACCAGACCTATTGTGCTGATTAATAAAAACATGTTGAATTCCATGAACCTGTTGTTGGAGCCGTCCTGGTTGAATACCCATTGTGTGCTCATCCAGTAGTTCACCATGACTGAAATTATGAACGACAGGATTCCTGAAATCAGGTAGTGGATATGGCAGATGTCGCTGAAAAAATAGAGAAAGAAAAAGTCCACGACAAATGCGGTTCCCCCTACAAATATGTAGCGAAACATCTGGATGAATATGTTGTCTGTAGGCTGGCGGAAAAGTCTGTCTATCAATTTCATTCCTCTTTAAGTTCATTGAGCAAAATCAGGTGGCGCTCAAGCTCGTCCCTGTGCTGCCTGTTTAAAACGTGCAGGATAACGCCGGTAAAAAAGATGACTGATGCAATGATTACCACTGTTGAAATTACAATCAGCGTAGGGATTTTCAAAACGTAGCCTGTTGAGAAAAACCTGAATAGGATAGGGAAGAAATATGCTCCCGCAATGATAAGAAGTATCAGTGAAATCGCTGAGAAAAACAGCAATGGTCTTTCATCCCTTATAAGTGATGAAATCATTCTTAAAACCCTGTAGCCGTCCCTGTATGTGTTGAGCTTGGATTCGCTTCCGTCCATCCTGTCCCTGTAATCTATTGGGATTTCATGAATCTTGAAATTGTTTATAAGTGCAAACACGCTCATTTCAGTCTCTATTTCAAATCCCTTTGACTGGATAGGGAATGATTTTGCAAAATCATAGTTGAAACCCCTCATGCCGGTCATGATGTCCTTCAGGTCGCTTTTGAAAAAGATGTTTATGAATTTGCGCACAACCCGGTTTCCGGTATTGTGAAATGGCCTGTTGTTTTCCTCGAAATATGTTGAAGACAATCTGTCTCCGATTACCATGTCCGCCCTATTTTCAAGTATTATTCTTTCGATTTCGCAGGCGGCTTCGGCGGGATATGTGTCATCGCCGTCGACCATGATGTAGCAGTCGGCATTGATCTGGCGAAACATTGCCCTTACGACGTTTCCCTTTCCCTGTTTGTATTCGTATCTGACAATCGCCCCTGCATCTTCTGCGATTTTATCCGTGCCGTCGGTGGAGTTGTTGTCATAGACATATATTTCAGCATGGGGCATGACTCTTTTAAAGTCACTGACAACCTTTCTGATAGTTTTCGCTTCATTGTAGCATGGGATAAGAACAGCAGTTTTCATAACGGACACATTTAAAAAATAACTTGTATATAATATATATCTGATTTCTACTTTAATAATCTTTGCCGGTTCATTTTAATTAATGATATCATTTGTTTTTTATAAGCTCTTTAAGCTCCTTTATTTCCTCATGGAGTTTCTGGTTTTCTTTTTTGATGGCGTCAAGTTCGCTTTGAATATGTTCGGATTTCTCCTCCACACTTTTTTTAACCTCCTCAATTCCGTCATCCTCACTTTCAATCATGCTGTCGGTAAGATATGATGAAATCGATGCCGTAATTGTTGAAAATATGACAATACCGATAAGAATCAGAATCATGGTCAGTATCTTTTCGTTATAAGTCTGCGGAGTGATGTCCCCATATCCGACAGTGGTGAGAGTGACAATGACAAAATAAAAATAATCGAAAGGCTGATAGCTTGTTCCGAATACATAAAAGAGCGCAGTAAATGTCATTATGATAATTGCAATTGCAATGATGATTTTGTGAAACTCGGTTTTTTTGAAAAACTCGCCGAATGAACCCATCCTTGCAAAGCTTATAATCCTGACTAATCTTAAAAGCCTTAAATATCCGAAAACGGATCCCGGAAAATTGACAGGCACGAACAGGTCGATTATAAAGTCAAACGGTATTGATGCAATCAGAAGCAGAATGTTGTCCTTGTCAAGCAGGAACTTCCTTTTTGAGGGAGCCTCAAGAAAACTGACAAAGTATTCGCTTAGAAGAATCAGACACACAATCAAATCAAAGGATTCAATCTGGGCCATTGTAGATTGGGGAACATTCAAGACAAGTGAAACGGTAATCAGTATAAAATCAGCAATTATAATGAAAGGCAAAATCCGATTATACCATAATCCCCATTTTTCACTTTTGAATATCTTCACTTTACCTGCCTCAAAAATATGTTACAGATAATAGTCTGTTTAAACTGGTTTTTAAGTATTTTTGCAGAACTTTTATTGGGGAATATGGGAGTGGTGTAATTGATGAACATGGGATTCACATTAACGTTTGGGTTTTTCATTTGAAAAACTGTTTTTTGAAGCGTTTCATATATCTGCAGTCTTTTGAAGTGAATGAATTTTTTTAAAGGTTGACGTTAATGTAAAATTCGTATGATTAAAATGACAAAAATGTGTAGGCTTGCGGTTTAATCTGTTCTCCAATTAATTATTCAATGACCTTATACAATCCGTGCACGATGATACTTTCCCCTTTATTTTCAACAAATATTTTAACAACAAACTATATACAATTAATCATGAAATTCAAAAGGTTAATTGTATTGTGTTCGCTTTTGTGTGTATTGTTTGTAAGTTTTGGTGCAGCCGCTGCAAATGAAAATATCACAATGAGTGACTCAATTGATATGCAGGATAATTTAATGGACGGCAGTGACGATTATAATGCCGAGATACGTATTCACAATATTGATTTTAAGGATGAATGTGCGGATGTCTATGTAAATGTATATAATAATCGCCAAGAACCTGTAACTGATGCAAAATTGTATATGAACGGCAATCATACTGCAGACATTATCGATGATGAAAACAAAGATTATCACTTTTACATTTACACAAATGGTGGGTATAACTTAACTTTGGATGACGGTTTTTATAAAGCAAGTCCCCTGTTTTTTAAAATATCCACTTTACATGAGGTAACTCATAATGATGATGCCCCTTCCAAAATTAAGTTGGTTTCAAAAAATGTAACTATGTATTATGATGATGTAACTGCAGAGATAACTGTTTATGCATTGGATGAAAAGGGCAGACATATTTCCGGATTAAATGTTCTCATGAATGGTGATTATTATCCGGATTATGATGATAATGATGGCTATCAATTTTTAATCGATTATTTGCCTGTCGGAACACATAAATTCCAGATATCATTAGATGAGGAGGAATATGTCGCAGATCCTATTGATGTTCAGGTTAAAATATTAAAATCAACTCCAACTTTAACAGCTAAAAAATGGTATTCAACTAAGGGTCAATACGTAACTTTAAGAGCAGAGGTTGAAGATGAATACCAATCAGGATGGATAGATGAAGGCACTGTAACATTTAAGATTAATGGTAAATCATACACTGTTAAAGTTAACGGTGGGGATGCAGTTAAAAAAGTTAAAATCAGTAAGACAGGAACCTATACCTATACTGCCACTTTTAAAAGCAGTAATCATTATACAAAAACTGTAAAATCAAAAATATATGTTTACAGCACTTCAAAAAAAGCCAGAACTTTCAGCATAGGCAAATATAAAGTTACCTTGTCATTAAATCAATTTAAAAAACTTGTCAATGCTAAAAATACAAATAAGTTAGTTGCATTTGAGGTAAAAACCAATAAATATTTCACACAAAATGTGGGTAGCTATAAAACTATTATCAAATGGAAGTATATGGGTAAGATGACACCTGAATGGGCCCATCAAAAAGGATATAAAATTAAAAACTATGTTAAACATTGGATAAGTGACGGTGAATACTATTATACCTGTGATGGATATAAAAAAGTTTCAATTAATAAAATGGTATATAAAACAGTGTCTGGAAAAGTTTCAATAATATTCTCATATGGGGGAAAGGCAGGTGGACAATATGCTTTTCCTAATAAATATTGCATTACTTTAACCACTCCTTATCAAAATCCCGGATGGGACTATTGCAAACCTTGGCTTTGTGGAGCTAAAAAGAGTACTGAAATAAACAATTTGAACAGTGCTAAAACAACTAAATGGTAATTTTTAAATAGAAATGAAAACTCATTTCTAAATCTTTTTTTATATGAAATCACTTTTAGGTCTTGCTTCAATACCAAATTTACCGTACATTTCACGGGTCTTCTCGTTTGATTCAATTGCGAGGTATTTTTCAGGGTCATAACCATGGGTTGGAAGGACTGCATTTTCAAGCCAGTACTTTTTAAGTGCAGGGGGTCTTTTTCCAAAGTTCCAGTATGATTCATCAATTTTTAAATCAGTATTCTCTTCAATATGCTTTAAGGAGTCAAATGATGTATAGTAGGGGCTTGCTGTTATAAGAATAACATAATTGTCTTTGATTAGTTCAACTAGTTCGTGTTCGTATTGGCGCTTTTCAATCTTTCCGGGAAGTTTTTCATATCTGATTGCCCATGAATTGGAAATCAGTGTATAGTTTAAATCCAGAAGAATGATTTTATCCTTTGGGATTTCAAGTTTTGTTTCACGAATCTCTTCTTTGTATTCACTTTCAATCAGCCGTTGGCCACAATTGAGGCAATATTCCTCATTTGAATCGTTTTGGGTGTTGCATGCTGGACAAATCATTTAATCACCTTTTGATTATATACCTGTTTAATCAATTCGATTGCATAATCAATATTTTCACTGTTTAGGGTTAATTCATAGTTGGATAGGGGTCCTCCGGTTGTTATGTCTGATATGTCTCGGGTTCTGTTTTCGCTATCCTCAAGCTTTTCAGCATAATAATGTATTTTAATTGAACTTTTAACAGTGACAATGCAAAGATATTCATTTTGTGCCTTAATTGAAACTGCATCAATCAGGAATTTCATGTTTAAATCGTCAAATTCTTCAAACAGTCTGTTTTTAAAGTTTTTGTATAGCTCAATGGTTTCATCAGTTTTGTCATCGAGTAAATTTTCTTCTGTGATTTTCAAATCATCTGGATTGATTTTTATGGTTTTTATTTCATTGCTTTTCAGATTCAGATATTCAACATTGCAGTCGTCAAACAGGGAGACCTTCCAAAGTTCAACATTGTCTCGAGCATTTTTAATTTGATCGTCGCTGAATTTTGGGCTAATGATTAATATTTTAATGTTATCAAAATCAATTTTTTCATTTACCAGTTTTGAATATTCATCTTTATTTTCCAAAATCAGATTATGATATCCTTGAACCTGATTTAAAACATTTTTGTCAAATTTGTTCTTGTATTCAATGATTACTAATGATTTATTTTTTTTATCAAATGCAAGATTGTCTGGTCTTAATTGATATAATTGCTTTTCGGATGCAACAAGTTCCAGGTCAAACAGTTCTTCCAAACGGTTTTGAGTGATATGGTGCAATATATATTCGCTTTCAAAAGAGATTTGTCGATTCATATTAGTATATTTAATGATAATCATATTTATACACAAGTTATATTATTATCATTCAATAGATAGTTTACTGAAGGTGGTTAATTTGATTAATATAGATGAGATTCCGGAAAGTTGGTCAAAGGATCAGATAAAAATCTATGAAATTTACAGAATACTTTGCTGGTAGTAAAGATAATCCTGAAGGCATTGAAGAATTTGAAAAGCTGCTTACAAGATGGCTTGATGAAAGCCAGATTAAGATAGTCTCATGGAACTGCAACGGCAAGTTCCGCGAAAAGTTTAAGGAAATAATCTCTGAAGATGCAGATATCTATGTAATTCAGGAATATGAAAATCCTGCAGAATCAAAAAACGAAGATTACAGGGAATTTGCAGGAGACAACTACTTATGGACAGGAAACCTGCACTATAAGGGACTTGGAATATTTGCAAAAGAGGGCATCACTCTTGAGGAAATTCCAAACAGTAATGAAGATTTAAAACACTTCATTGCAGTTAGAGTGAATGATTCATTTAATATTTCAAAATAATCACCGACTTTTTACTTTTCATCGGCACAAAAAATAAAGGATTTGGGGGAAAAATAAGTCAGTATAAGGGTTAGAACAGGAACAGTTCGAAAACAAGGAATTATTTTGACTTATTTTCCCTAATTTTAATTAAAACTAAAAAAACAGAAGCGACCAAACCATGTTTTTTTGTTTTACAATACAATATTGTGTGTTAATATTATTTATAATTGAAATTAAGAATTAAATTACATAAAAATTAATTTTAATCATTTCAAAAATAGTATTAATTAACTAATGTTTCAAACATTAATATAATTAAAGATATAAAAGGATTGAATTATAATGAAAATTATCAGTTGGAACTGTAATGGTAGTTTTAGAGAAACAATTAAATCCATTATTGATGAGGATTCAGAAAATTATCTGGACGGAGATATTTATGTAATTGCTGAATGTGAAAACCCTGGTGATTCACGTCCAAAATATAATGAATATAGAAAAATAATAGCTGATTTAATGGAGAGTAACTATTTTTGGATTGGTGATTATCATTTCAAAGGTCTTGGAATATTTGCAAAACAAGATATTAAACTAGAACCAATCAAAGTACAAGATAATAAATTTAAAAACTTTATTGCTTTAAGAGTTAATGATTCATTCAATTTACTAGGAGTTTGGGCAATGAATAAGGATAAAGAAAAAGGATTGCCACCATACGTTCAAATGATTCATAGCTATTTTGATGCAAATACCGATTTATTTGATGAAAACCTCATTATGTGCGGTGACTTCAACAGCAATGCAATATGGGATAACTTACATAAAGCTAAAGACAATGAAGGAAATGCTAAAAATCAATCAAATTTAAATAAAAAACTCAATAATAAAGGATTATATAGTGCATATCATGAATTAACTGGTGAAAAACAGGGAAAAGAAACACAATTTACATTTTATCAATCAAAGAATTTAGACCAACCATATCACATTGATTATGTATATACCGCTAAAAACAAGATTATTGATTTTAAAATTGGTGATGCTGAAAAATGGATTAAATTAAGTGATCATATGCCAATTATTTTTGAAATTCATGAGTAAAATACAATGATGATTGATCCAGCAACTTTTAGAAAATCATTAGAAAATGCTACACTTGAAGAAATCATAAAAGAACGAGACGAACTTATACGAGACATTCGTAGATATGAAAAAGGCAAGATACCTGAAGAAGATTATATGATTGAACCAAGTCCTGAAGTTGTTTATAGAATGAACAATGCATATTTAGCAGAATTGTCTTATTTAATTATTGAAAAAGATAAAGAAAAAGACGAGTATTAATTGGTGTTATTTATGGAAAGATTATTGAATTTTATGAAGGAAGCGATTTAAAAAATTCACTTCCTAAAAATCCTTATGGAAAAGAAACTGAAGATTATACTCTTTTTAAAGAATTATTAAATAGTATTGAATCTAGATTTGAAGATATTGGTGATGAATTAGTTTTTGCAGATTTTATAGATGAAGAACATCAAGAATGGCACAATCATTTCGTTGATGAGGATTTTATTATAGATATGGAAAAAATAACTATTGAAAGTTAAAAATATATAGCAATATTTACTTAGATATTGTAAAAACTATTTTTTTTAAGATTAGAATTTTATTTTATTTTTACGAGCCTCAAAGTCATTATCGAAACCTGGAGAGTATTCTGCTAAATTCTTTTCTCCTTCTTTTTTTACAGCTACTGTAACCTTATCAAATATTGATGTCAGGTCATGTAATGCTCTAACTAGTTTTTTAACTTCTTTAACATTTTCTTTTCCATTATGTACAATATTATTTCTTAAAGTATAGTAATAATAAGCTGAACAAAGAGGGTCATTACGATTTAGTGTAACTTGTTTTAAATTTTGAGCTGAAGTAATTGTGTCTGTATAATCCACACATTCTTTTAAAGCTTCTTTAAAATATCTTTCTTTAGCTAAACTCTTAACATTATCACCTTGTCTTAATGTATATCTAAATGTTAAAAATCTATCAATTGCAGACCATAATACCATATACAGTGATTGGGCCTCCATAAATAATAGTGCTAGTTTATCAAAATCATTTTCTTGAGTATAATAAATTTCTGAACATAACTCATCTAAACGAGAATTTAAAAATTTAAATGTATATCTGTAAACATTGTCATTTAACCAGTTATAATCATATGAATTTCGTGCTGTTGGAGATAAATCAGGGTCTTTATACAAGTTTTCCATTTTTTTAGGATTTGCACTAACTAAAACATTCACTTGTTCTCCTTTGAATTTTATAGTTTCCCATGAATATATATGCATATCCTTTGTATTACTAATATAATTATAAGCAGTTTTTCCTTTCTTTTTTCTAAATTTCAGTACATACCCTTTAATAGGTTCATTCCATGTGTTAAATTCTTTAATTAATACAGGCATGCCATTTACGTGTTTTAATGTAGCTTCAATATAAACTGGAGTTACATTTTTTTTAGTAAGATGTTTTATTTGATTAAAAGCTAATTGATTCGGTTTAAAAAAACCATAAGTTAAAAATGGAAATTCTGTATGTTCCGGTGGTTTTAATGGTTTTGCGTTCTTTAAACATTCATCTTCTTGTTTTTTATCTTTTTTTGCCATAAATCTCACCAAATTAAATCATTTAAATTTGCAATGCATTAAATCAATTTAATCCAATATTCATCACATATTAATCTTTATACTATCACTTGAAACTTGAGGATTTAGATAATCACATATTTTTTGATGCATTTCCTCATATCCAGCTCTACCAACACTTTCTTGACCCATATCATAAAAATCATCATAGTCAGGATTTTCATCTTTATCATGTTCGCAAGCTTCAAAGATAATTTGGCCGGCTCTAACACATTCTTCATGATATCCTAACCAATCAAAATTCAATTCAAACCCATTATCATATAATGAGACATTAGTTAATTCTACTTCTTCATTATCCTTAAATTCTTGTTCCATTTTATATATTGCTTTTTTAATAGGTTCTGATAAGGTTTCAAAATTTTCAGTATCTCTGTGGTAGTTTAACCATTTATTGTAATCTGCTTCAATCATAATTATGAGTATGCTGTGTTAATATATAAAAGGTTTTTTAAAGAGAGATTATGTTGATTAAAAGTATAATCTCTGAATTTAAATATTTAATAATTCTTTTTATTGATTTTCTCTTTACATAATTCTATATCTTGTTGAAAATGATTTTCTAATGGAGATACTTCTTGAGCTTTTAAATAATATTCTAAAGCTTTTTCATACTCATAATTTCTAAAATATTTATTAGCTTCATTTTCAAATAATTCAAGATTATCTTTAGGTTCGCAAGCAACCTCCTTCATGTACACATCAAACTCTTCTTTGTAAAATCCAATGTCTCCACTCAAACAACCAGATATGATTTTTTCATAAAGGGGAATAATATACTCTGAGTCACTATAGAAAGATTCCATAAATTCCTGTTTACAATATCTATTAATTTCATCAATGTTCAATAATTTAATTGTAGAAAATCGATTTTCTCCCAATTGCAACCAATCCTGATAACATAAACAAAAAATGATATCTTTTGAAGAATATTGAGGATTTTTTTCACATAATAATAAATATTCTTCAAATGTAAAATTAAAAGGGACCATTTCAATATATTTAAACCTTTTAACGTAATCTATGCCAGATTCTGTTACTTTAAATTGATAATCCCATAATTCAGGTGGGAATTCATAGTTTATTTGTTCCTGTGTTAAATTTTCTGTAATCCTACTAATTAAAACAGATTTATTACCTGACCTTTTTAGTTTATATTTATATAATACATCTTTTAACTCTTCCATATTAAAAAAATAATTTAAATCTTGTTCTGTAACATCAAGACCCCAATTACCACCCATATCGATTAAATGACCACTATTAATAGCAATATTAATCACATGTTTTTGGAATCTTCTCCTTTCAATCTCATCAGCATTTACATTAATAAAAATATAACATTGAGAATTGATATCCCCTAAATAATGAGCATATAATATTGCATAATTTAAATCCGGAAAATCGTCAACAGTACTATTATCACTAATTGGTGAGGGTAAATCAAATGTACATTTATTTTTTTGTTTAGAAAGAATATTGTCTAAATCGCCAGATCGTAATCCATCACTATTAACATATTTTTTAGAAAAATCAATCCCATTTAACATACTTAAATCGTTTAACATAATAATCAATTATTAATTTTAAATATCATATTAGAAAAAACTTTTTCTCAGATTATAATTCTTTAATACCTACATTTAACAAAAAATGAAAAACAATTAGATGACAATTTTAAAGTGGATTTATATAAAATGAAAATTGATTCTAAATCTCTAGTTCACACTTAATAGATTATGTAGAATTTCAATTACAAATAATCAAGTTTTTGATTGTTTTATTTGCACTAAGTCATTAAAAAATATTTTAAGAAAAAATAAAGTTAAAATTAATTCAGAATTGTATGAAGAAGCAGTTTTAAAAAATAATTTGTAGAAAATTTGCATGCTAATTTTATTTTACAAATTAAAGCACAGAAATGTTAGGGTTTATTTTTTTCTTGATTCATAACCTTCCCTAAGCATTTCCAAAATTAAAGTCTGCATTGTAGTATTTTGCTTTTTTGCCAATAATTTCACCTGATTTTTTAACTCAACAGGCATTTTAAATGTAGTTTTTTTCATCTCAGTCATGATATCTATTCAGTTTTTCTATTTTTTAAATCTTCTTCAATCATTTTTAAAATTAAACCTGAAAGAGAAGTATCTTCATCAATAGCAATCTTTTTCAATTCTTTTTTCATATCTTTTGGTATATTTATTGTAGTTTTACTTGTCTCTGACATAATTTTAGTTATATATTCATTGGATAAATAAGTTTATAATATAAAAACTTATATTGCATTCACAACAATATTATAACTAGTTAACAATATTGTTAAGGTTGGTTAAATTGACTGTGAAAGCTCCTAAAATTTTAGATAACAAGTTTAATTTTGTTTATCAGGAACTAACTGAAAACATTAAAAAAGGTTCTAAGCTTTCAGTTATTTCAGCATTATTTTCAATGTATGCTTATGATAATCTTAAAAAAGATTTAAATAAAATTGACAATATGCGTTTTATTTACACAAAACCTAGTTTTTTAAAAGATAATACTAAAGAATCACGCCAATACTACATTGATAATAACTCTATTTTTGGAGGAGATTATGAAATTAAACTTAAAAATGAATTAACACAGGGATCTATTTCTAAAGAATGTTCTGAATGGATTCGTGAGAAAGTTGAAATAAAATCATTTAAAACTCCTAATGAAGCACAGCCACGTATGATTTGTGTTGATAATGGTGATGATACTGATATTGCCATTAATGGAACTGTTGATTTTACAATTGCGGGATTAGGATTAAAAAAATCAGACAGACAAGACATGAACCAGTGCGTTTATGGAAAAGATTTCACACAATCATCATTAATGCAATTTAACTTCTTATGGGAAAATGATGATTATTTAGAAGATGTTAAAGAGGAAGTTTTAAATCAGATGCAGACAATGCACAAGGAAAATCCTGCAGAGTTTATTTACTTTTTATCACTTTATAATATTTTTTCTAATGAATTGGATTCATTGGATGAAGATAATATTGTTCGTAAAGGAAACAACCTAAAAGAATCTCAAATTTGGAATAAATTATATAAATTCCAAAAAGACGCCGCTATTGGTGTAATTGATAAAATTGAGAAATACAATGGTTGTATTTTAGCGGATAGTGTTGGTTTAGGTAAGACTTTCACAGCACTAGCAGTAATCAAGTATTATGAGTCAAGAAATGACCGTGTTTTAGTATTAGTTCCTAAAAAACTCAGAGACAACTGGACAATATACACTAAAAATGATAAAAGAAACATTTTTGTTGATGACAGATTTAACTATGATGTGCTAAATCACACAGATTTAAGTCGTGAAAGAGGAATGTCTGGGGATATTGACCTTAAAACAATTAACTGGGGAAATTATGATTTAGTTGTTATTGATGAATCTCATAACTTTAGAAACAATCCAGCTGTTAAAGATCGCACAACACGTTATCAAAAATTAATGAATGAAATCATTAAAGGAGGACATAAAACACGTTTGTTAATGTTATCTGCTACACCTGTTAACAATAAAATGACTGATATTAAAAATCAGATTGCATTTATTACAGAAGACCAAGATGATGCATTAGTTGATGCAGGTATTAAAAGTATTGAAACAACACTTAAAAATGCACAGATGGCTTTTAATAAATGGTCTAAAAAGCCTGAATCAGAAAGAACTGGAGCTAGTTTTGTAGATACAATTGATTTAGATTATTTCCAATTATTAGATACATTAACTATTGCACGTTCAAGAAGACATATTGAAAAATATTATGATTTAGCTGAAATTGGAGATTTCCCAGAAAGGCTACGGCCTATTAATGTAAAATCAGAAATTGATACGGAAGAGATGTTTCCACCCCTGGAATCAATTAATAGAGATATTTCAAGTCTAGAAATGGCAATATATTCTCCAATGAGATATATTCGATTAGATAAAAAACACGAATATGAAGAAAAATATGATATGGTTGTAGGTAGGGGTTCAACATTTAAACAACTAGACCGTGATGTTAATGTAACCCATTTGATGAGAATCAATCTCCTGAAACGTATGGAAAGTTCTATTCATGCATTTAAACTTACAACACAAAGGATTCTTTATTTAATTGATGATACTTTAAAGAAATTAGATAAAGGGGTTGATTATAATCCTGATTTAGGTATCAATAACATTAACTTAGAAGATGATGATGAAGATTGGGATAATTTAATGATTGGTAAGAAAAGGAAGGTTTTGCTTCAGGATATTGATGAACTTAAATGGAGAGGAGATTTAGAGTTAGATAAAATCAAACTTGAAGAGTTACTTAAAAAGGCTAATGAAATTACTCCAGATAGAGATAAAAAATTATCTGATTTAAAAGAAAAGATTAAAAATAAAATTATCAATCCGATTAACCCTGGAAATAAAAAAATTATAATCTTCACAGCATTTGCTGATACTGCAAAATATTTATATAAAAATATTAACTCATGGGCTTTAGATGAATTTGGAGTTCACTCTGCATTAGTTACTGGTGGGGATTCAAATAAAACAACTTTATCTAATGTTACTCAAAGTGATTTAAATGAAATTTTAACAAATTTCTCACCAAAATCAAAAGAAAGAGCAAATATTGAACCTGATGCAACTGATGAAATTGATATTTTAATTTGTACTGATTGTATTTCTGAAGGTCAAAACCTACAAGATTGCGATTATTTAATTAATTATGATATTCACTGGAATCCAGTACGTATTATTCAAAGATTTGGAAGAATTGATAGGATTGGATCTGAAAATAAACAAATTCAACTTGTAAACTTTTGGCCAAACATGGAACTTGATGAATACATTGACCTTGAAGCACGTGTTAAAAATCGTATGGTAATGGTAGATGTGTCAGCAACAGGTGAAGAAAACATTATTTCTGATGATCAAAAAATGAACGATTTAACTTATCGTAAAAATCAATTGGAAGAATTACAAGATAGAGTTCTTGATTTAGAAGATATTGGAAATTCAATTTCAATTACAGATTTAACATTCAATGACTTTAAGATAGAATTAATGGATTATATGAAAGAAAATAAATCTGAACTTGAAAAAGCTCCAAGAGGAATATATTCAATTACTCAAATTCCATCAGATATTCTAGAAGAAGTTGAACCTGGAGTGATATTTTTACTAAAACAGGTTTCTGGTACAACTGAAAACTTAGAGAAAAATCCGTTAAGTCCATATTATCTTGTTTATATTGGTGAGGATTCAGAAGTTAAATTTTCATACATTAAATCTAAAAAAGTCTTAGATTACTATAAGAAATTATGTCTTGGTAAAAAAGAAGTATTAGTGAATCTTGTTAAAGAATTTAACTATGATACTAAAGATGGAAAAGATATGTCAATGTATTCTGAGTTATTAGTTGAAACAATTGAAGATATATTGGGTAAAAAACAAGAAACTGGTGTTAAAAGCCTGTTTAAAAAAGGTGGAACAGCAGTTGTTAAAAAAGACATTGATGGACTTGAAGAATTTGAGTTAATTACATTTTTAATTATCAGGTGATATGATGGTTTTAATTGAAGATATTCTTGAAGTTCCAATGGATTGTATTGTTGACAGTGTAATACCAAAAAAAGATATTTTTGAGGCTGCTGACTCTAAAACTAAAGATAAAAAAATTTTCACGGATTTAATAAAACAGATTAAATGGTGCTATAACTTTACTGAAGATAATATTAGAGTAAGTCCATATGAAGATAGTGAAAGGAGATATGATGAAGTTGAATTAATCAACATTAACCTAAAATATGATAACGTTCACAAGATTGGTGTTGGGAAATTCAAAGAAGATGATAAAATTGATAGGATTGCAGATATTGTCATGCGTTTTATCCCTTATCCATTAATTTTAACAATACAATATGAAAATGAATTGAAATTTTATGCATCACATATACGTGAAAGCAAACAAGATTATGATAAAATCGTACTTGACGGCAAAAAAAGATCAACAAACTGGATGGACATTGATAATTTAAGTGAAATTGAAGATGATTTTATAACAAAAATACAATTCGATAATTTAGAGCGTAGTGATTTCTATAAATTTTACAATAATTATCTTGAAGCAATAGTGCAACATGATGCTGCAATCATTGCTGGAGAGCCAGTTTATCTGCCAATTAAGAAAATTGAAAGAATATATGATGAAATTTCTGTTTTTGATGAAAAAATTAAAGAAATTGAAAAAAAGATTTCTGAAGAAGATAATTTTAATCGTAAAATGGATTTGAATATTGAAGCTCATAAGTTTAAGATTGAAAAAGAAAAATTAATTAATGAATTAAAAGGTGAGTAAATGATTGAAACTAAACTAAGTGGAGAAAGTAAGGATATTGTTCATGAAAATATTGAAATTTTAAAAGAACTTTTTCCAGATATTGTTAGTGAAGATAAAATTAATTTTGATAAATTTAAATCAAATTTTGGTGAATTTATAGATGGTTCTCATGAAAAATATAATTTTACTTGGCCTGGTAAAACACAAGCTATTCGCGAATCACAAAAACAATCAACAGGAACTTTAAGGCCTTTTAAGGAAGAGAGCAAAAACTGGGATTCAACTCAAAACTTATATATTGAAGGAGATAACTTAGAAGTTCTTAAATTACTTCAAAAAAGTTATTATAATAAAATTAAAGCTATTTATATTGATCCTCCTTATAATACCGGTAAAGATTTTGTTTATTCTGATGATTATAAAGATAATTTAGAAAATTATTTAAAAATTTCTGGACAAGTTTCAGATTTAGAAGACTACACACACACACACCATTTGGTGTTAAATTGACTACAAATACTGAAACACAAGGTCGTTATCATAGTAATTGGTTGAATATGATGTATCCAAGATTAAAATTAGCTAGAAACTTATTAACTAATGATGGAGTTATTTTCATTAGTATTGATGATAATGAAGAATTTAATCTAAAAAAATTATGTGATGAAATATTCGGTGAATCAAATTTTATTTGTAATTTTGTTAGAAAAAATAAATCTGGAAGTGGTCATGATAGTAAAAATATAGCAATTGAATTTGATTATATATTATGTTATGCAAAAAATATTGAAGAAGTTAAAATTAATCAAGAACCTGTCAATGTTGATGATGATCCGAAATATAAATTTTCTGATGAATTTGTTGAAAAAAGAGGAAAATATTATTTAAGAGATTTAAACTATAGTGGTTCTTATAGTGAAAAGATGGATTATCCAATAACAACACCTGATGGAAATATCATTTTTTCTGGAGGTAAAAAAGGAAAACCAAATACCTGGAGATGGAGTGAACCAAAATTTAAATGGGGTTTGGAAAATAATTTCATTGAATTTAAAAAGAGAGATTCTGAATGGAAAGTTTATATTAAACAATATCAATTCGTTGATAATAATAATGAACCATATATTCGAGAAAATCCATATAGGGCATTAATTGATTTTTCAAATGGAAAAGGAAGTAATGATTTTAATGAAATTATGGAGAAAAATGTTTTTTCATTTCCAAAGCCATTGGATTTAATTAAATTTATTCAGAAAGTTGGTTCTGATAAAAATTCAATTATCTTAGATTTCTTTGGAGGTTCTTCATCAACTGCACATGGTGTTTTAAAACTTAATGCTGAAGAAAATAGTAATAGACGATTTATTTTGGTTCAAATTCCTGAGGCTACTGATGAAAAATCAGAAGCTTATAATGAAGGTTATGCGAATATTTGTGAAATTGGGAAAGAAAGAATTCGTCGAGCTGGAGAAAATATTATTAAAGATTCAGAAAATAAAGAGTTGGATATTGGATTTAAAGTTTTTAAACTAGATTCTTCAAATCTAGAAAAATGGGATCCAGACTACAAAAATCTTCAACAATCTTTAACAATTGATAATATTAAAGAGGATAGAACTAATGAAGATTTGGTTTATGAAATTATGTTAAAATATGGTATTGATTTAACATTGCCTGTTGAAAAACATGATAATATTTATTCAATTGGTTTTGGTGCATTAATTATTTGTTTAGACAATAATATCACAAAAGATATCACTGATGAAATTTTAAAAATATCAAAAAATTCATCTATATCTCGTGTTCTTTTTAAAGACAGTGGATTTGCTTCTGATGCGGAAAAAACCAATATAAAAGAAATATTAAAAGTTAATAATATTTCAGAGTTTATAACGATATAAGTGATTAAAATGAATGAATCTGTATTAAATGGAGAAAGTAAAGATATAGTTTTAGATAATATTTCTAAATTAAAAGAAATATTTCCAGAGATAGTAACTGAAGATAAAATTGATTTTGATGAATTAAAATTAATTTTAGGGGAAGAGATTGATGATTCTCGTGAAAAGTACTCTTTCACTTGGCCCGGTAAAACTCAAGCTATTAAAGAATCTCAAAAACAATCTACTGGAACTTTAAGGCCTTGTAAGGAAGAAAGTAAGAACTGGGATACAACTCAAAATTTATATATTGAAGGTGATAATTTAGAAGTTCTTAAATTACTTCAAAAAGGTTATTATAATAAGATAAAAGCTATTTATATTGATCCGCCATATAATACAGGTAAAGATTTTATTTATCCAGATAATTATCAAGATAATTTAGAAAATTATTTAAAAATTTCTGGTCAAGTTTTAGATTCTGAAGGAGAGAGAGAGAGAGAGCATTGGAATTAAATTAACTAGTAATCCTGAAACATCTGGAAGATATCATTCAAATTGGTTAAATATGATGTATCCTAGGTTAAAATTAGCTAGAAATCTTCTAAGAGATGATGGTGTAATTTTTATAAGTATAGATGATAATGAAATTGAAAATTTAAAAAAATTGTGTAATGAAATATTTGGTGAGGAAAATTTCATTGGCCAATTTAATTGGTATAAAAGTGAAACTCCACCAAATTTATCTAAAAAAATAAAAAAGAATATTGAATATATTTTAGTTTATGAAAAAATTCTAAATAATTCTAAATATGAAGGTATAATGAAATTTAGTAAAAGTGATAATGGTTTATTAAATCAAACAAACTCTGAAAAAACATTAATATTCCCTAAAAATATTGTAAAGACTAAATTAAAAAATCAAGTATTAAAAAAAGGTTATTATGGAACTGATAATTATAAAATCATTCTTGAAGAAGATACAGAAATTAAAGATGGTATTTTTATTAAAGAGATTAAATTAACTAGTAAATTTAAATGGAGTCAAGAAAAGTTATTAAATGAAATTAGGAATAATACTATAATTTCTATCAAAACTCAGACTTTATCTCCTTCATATGAAAAAGATTCATACGATCCGGAAGTCCCAAAGAATTTCATTGATAAATCAGTTAATGTAGATACAACAGAAAATGCTGGAAAATATTTAAAGAAATTATTTGGTAATAAAAAGATTTTTGATTATCCTAAACCTGTTTCCTTGATGAGATATTTATTAAATTTTTCTAAATCTGAAAATGATGAAATATATCTTGATTTTTTTTCAGGTTCTGCTTCAACGGCTGAATCCATTTTTGAATTAAATATTGAAAATAAACAAAATAATAAGTTTATTTTAGTTCAGATTCCTGAAAATATTGATGATAATACTGATGCATTCAAAGAAGGTTATAGAAACATATGTGAAATTGGTAAAGAGCGTATTAGGCGTGCGGGAGATAAAATTGTTGAAGAATCTGAAAACTCAGATTTAGACATAGGATTTAAAGTATTCAAATTAGATTCTTCTAATTTAGAAAAATGGGATCCTGATTACAATAATCTTCAACAATCTTTAACAATTGATAATATTAAAGAAGATAGAACTAATGAAGATTTAGTTTATGAAATCATGCTAAAATATGGAATTGATTTAACTTTACCAATTGAAGAACACAATAATATTTATTCAATTGGATTTGGAGCATTAGTAATATGTCTTGACAATAATATCACAAAAGAAATAGCTAATGAAATAATAAAATTAACGAAAAACTCTTCATCTTCTAGAGTTGTATTCAAAGACAGTGGTTTTAAATCAGATGCAGATAAAACTAATATTAAAGAAATACTTAAAATTAATCATATTGATGAATTTATAACGATATAGTGGTTAAAATGAATGAAACAAAATTAGATGGGCAAAGTAAAGATATTATTTCAGATAATATTTCTAAATTAAAGGAAATATTTCCTGAAGTAATAACTGAAAATAAAATTGATTTTGAAAAATTACAATCAATTTTAGGAAAAGACATTGATGATTCACGTGAAAAATATTCTTTCACATGGCCTGGAAAAACTCAAGCTATAAAAGAATCTCAAAAACAATCAACCGGAACATTAAGGCCTTGTAAGGAAGAAAGTAAGAACTGGGATACAACTCAAAATTTGTATATTGAAGGGGATAATTTAGAAGTTCTTAAATTACTACAAAAAGGTTATTATAATAAAATCAAAATGATGTATATAGATCCTCCGTATAATACGGGTAGAGAGTTTATTTATCCTGATAATTATAAAGATAATTTAGAAAATTACTTAAAAATTTCAGGTCAAGTTAAGAGTTTAGATAATTCTACACACACACACACACAATTGTATAAAGATTTCAACTAATTCAGAATCCAGTGGACGATATCATAGTAATTGGTTGAATATGATGTTTCCAAGATTAAAATTAGCTAGAAACTTATTAACTGATGATGGTGTTATCTTTTTAAGTATTGATGAAAATGAAATAGAAAATCTTAAAAAGTTATGTAATGAGATATTTGGTGAAGAAAATTTTATTGGTTGTGCTGGAAGGATAACTAAAAAAAGTAATAATAAAGGTGATTTTTGGTCTCCAAATTTTGATTATATTTTAACATATGCAAAAAATGTTAATTTAACTCCTCAATTTTCTGGAGGAGCTAATGTTGAAAATTATAAGTTAATAGAACAAGAAGGTCCTCGTAAAGGTGAAAAATACCAATTAGTTAGATTATATATGTCAACTATACGTAATAGAAATCCTGAACAAAGATTTTGGATTGATTGCCCGGATGGTAGTAAAATTATACCTCCTGGTTCCACATTTCCTCCTGAAAGACCAAATTTAGGAGATGGTATATGGAGATGGAGTAGAAAAACATTTGAAGAAAATAAAGATAAAATTGTGGTTAAAAGAGTCAAATCTTCAAATTTATTAGATGAAAATAAAAATCCTGCTAAATGGAATGTGTATACTAAAACATATTTAAATGATGTTTTAGAAAATTCTTCAGCTAAACCGAATAGCTTCATAGAAAATCACATTAATCAAATTGGGTCACATGAATTAAATAAATTAAATATACCATTTGATTATTCTAAACCAACTTCTTTAATAAAATATTTGATGGAAGTATCTAAATTTAAAGAAGGTATAATTTTAGATTTCTTTTCAGGTTCTGCTTCCACAGCAGATGCAGTTTTACAATATAATAATGAAGATAAAAATAATAGAAAATTTATCATGGTTCAAATTCCTGAGGAAATTGATGAAAAATCAAAAGCTTTTAAAGAAGGATTTTACAATATTTGTGAAATAGGAAAAGAAAGAATCAGAAGAGCAGGTGATAAAATCTTAGAAGAATCTAATAACAAAGATTTAGATATAGGATTTAAAGTATTCAAATTAGACTCTTCAAACCTTGAAAAATGGGATCCTGACTACAATAACCTCCAACAATCTTTAACAATAGATAATATTAAAGAAGGCAGAACCAATGAAGATTTAGTTTATGAAATCATGCTTAAATATGGAATTGATCTCACATATCCAATCGAACAAATAGATAACATTTATTCAATTGGTTTTGGAGCTTTAATTATTTGTCTTGACAATAACATCACAAAAGATATTACAAATCAAATATTAAAACTTACAAATAACTCTTCAACTTCAAGAGTTGTTTTCAAAGACAGCGGTTTTAAATCAGACGCTGATAAAACCAACATTAAAGAAATATTAAAAACAAATAATATAGATGAGTTTATAACAATATAGGAGATTTAAAAGATGAAACTTAAATTTGATTCAAATCTTGACTATCAAACTGAAGCTGTAAATGCAGTTACCGACCTTTTTAAAGGTCAAAATGCTATGCATCAGTATTTTACTGTAACTGGTCAGGCTACATTAGACTCAGGTCAAGGTATTGGAAATAAAATAGATATTTCACATGAAGATATTTTAGAAAACTTAAGAAAAATACAGTCTTACCATAAGCTTGCGCCTTCAGAGTCTTTACCAAGCTTAGATTTCAACATTGAAATGGAAACTGGAACTGGTAAAACTTATGTTTATCTAAAAACAATTTTTGAACTCAATAAAAAATACAACTTCACTAAATTTATTATTGTAGTTCCAAGTGTTGCAATCAAAGAAGGAGTTAACAAAACTATTGAAATTACAAAAGAACACTTTAAAAACCTTTATGATAATGTAATTTACGACCACTTTGTTTATGATTCATCAAAACTGGAACAAGTCAGAAACTTTGCTGTTAACTCTAACATCCAGATAATGATTATTAACATTGATGCTTTTAACAAAAGTTTTAAAGACCCATCTAAGGAAACTAAGGCAAATATCATCCACAGGGAACAGGATAAATTAAGTGGATATAAACCAATTGATTTGATTGCTGAAACTAATCCTGTTGTAATCATTGATGAACCTCAATCTGTAATGGGTGGTAAAGGTGAAGAAGCAGTATCATATTTAAACCCTTTATGTACTTTAAGATACTCTGCAACTCATAAGGAAATTCAAAATCTCATCTATAAACTTGATGCTGTTGATGCATCTGAAATGGAACTTGTAAAACAAATTGAAGTTGCAGGTTTTGTATCTGAGGGTTTTCATAATGACGCTTACTTAAAATTAATTTCAACTAATAATAAAAAATCTCCTATAACTGCTAAAATTGAAATTGATGCTAATGTAAAAGGTTCCATTAAAAGAAAAGCTGTTACAGTTAAACAAGGTTCAGACCTATCAGAAGCAAAACTTGGAAACCGTGATGTTTACAATGGTTATGTCGTTGATGAAATTTATTGTGAAGAAGGTAATGAATATGTCACATTCACACAAAAGGATGAAATTTTAAGGATTGGTAAAGTCTTTGGTGATGTTGATGATTTAAAACTTAAAAGAGCGCAAATTCACAAAACCATTGAAGAACACTTAGATAAAGAGCTAGCTTTTGCTAAAGCCGGAAAACAAATCAAGGTTTTAAGTCTCTTTTTCATTGATAAAGTAGCAAATTACAGACAATATGATGAAGAGGGAAATCCAATTAAAGGACCTTACGCTGAAATTTTTGAAGAGGAATATAAAAAAGTCATTAAAAAACCAAAATATTCAACATTATACAATTATGTTGACTTGGATTTAGAAGCATCAGAAGCTCATGACGGATATTTCTCAGTTGATAAAAAAGGAAAAGTTAAGGATACTAAAGAAACAAAAGCTGGAAAAGTCAGAGCAAACAAAGATGATGAATCAACATTTAACCTGATTATGAAAGATAAAGAAAGACTTTTAAGCTTTGATACTAAATTAAAATTCATTTTCTCACACTCTGCATTAAGAGAAGGTTGGGACAATCCTAATGTGTTCCAAATTTGTACTTTAAATGAAACTACTTCAACTATGAAAAAACGCCAAGAGATTGGTCGTGGTTTAAGATTATGTGTTAACCAAGATGGTGAAAGGATTCATGATAAAAACACTAACATTTTAACCATTATGGCAAATGAATCATATGAAGACTTTGCACGTAACTTACAACAAGAAATTGAAGATGAAACTGGGATTAAATTTGGCACAATTCAAAAAACAGCATTTGCTCATATTCCATGGATTAATAAAAAAGGTAATGAAGAACCATTGGGTAAACAGCATTCTCTAGCTATTTTCAATCATTTTAAACTTAAAAAATATATTGATTCAAAAGGAAAAATCCAAGAAGCACTTAAAGTCGCTGTACGTGATGGTACTATTGATATTCCAGAAGACTATGAATCAATAAGACCAGAAATTGTAGAAGTTGTTGAAAAACCAACAAAAGGTATTAAAATCAGACCTGCAAAACAACGTCGTCAGGTTAAAGTTAACAAACATGTTTATTTAAGTCCAGAATTTAAGCAATTCTGGGATTCAATTAAGCATAAAACAACTTATGCAGTTGAATTTGACACAGATGAATTAGTTGAAAAATGTATAACTGCAATGGAAGATTCACTAAATGTTAAAGCTCCAAAATTAATTTACACTAAAAGTGGTGTAACAATTAAAGCCGCTGGAGTTATACCTGATGAAAATGGATACATAACTACAGCTTATTCTGAAGAAGATGAAATTGCCCTACCTGATATTGTAACTTACTTGCAAAATGAAACAGACCTAACAAGAAGAACTATTGTTAGGATTTTAACTGAAAGTGATACATTAAATCAATTTAAAAAGAATCCTCAAGAATACATGCAACAAACTGCTAAATTAATCAATAAAGTAATGAGTATGATGATTGTTGATGGAATTAAATACACAAAAATCGATGATTCATACTCACAAGAGTTATTTAAAAACGATGAGTTATTTGGTTATTTAGAACGTAATATGATTGAAGCTCAACACTCTGTATATGATCACATTATTTATGATAGTGAAGTTGAAAAAGAATTTGCTAAAAGTTTAGATAATGATCCAGAAGTTAAATTGTACACTAAACTTCCAGGATGGTTTAAAGTTGATACTCCATTAGGTAGTTATAATCCTGATTGGGCAGTAATGTTAGATAAAGATGGTGAAACTAATCTTTACTTTGTCGTTGAAACAAAAGGATCAACTGATTATTTGGCACTTAGGCCAACAGAGCAAGCTAAAATTGACTGTGGAAGAAAGCATTTTGAAGCACTTGGAACAAATGTACACTTTGATGTAGCAGATACATATGAGAAATTTAAAACTGATGTAGTTGATTAAATTGGGTTGATTAAAATTATGAATATTCAATGGGATTCAAATATAGATTATCAAGTAGAAGCTGTAAATTCGGTAATAAATATTTTTATAGGTGTCCATTCAGTTAATAATTATTTTACTGTGCCGAGATATTTTTCTTTAGATGTAGGAAATGGTAATTTTATGGATATGCCCAAAGAATATATTTTAGAAAATCTAAAATTTGTTCAGGAGTATAATAAGTTAAATTATACTAATAATTTAGATAAATTAAATTTTGATATTCAAATTGATGGAGAAAAAGGTAAAATTTATGTTTATTTAAGAACTATTTTTGAATTAAATAAACATTATGGTTTAACAAAGTTTATCATTATTGTATTAAATAAATCTCAATTAAATTTTGTTTATAATATTATTGAGGATACTAAAGAACATTTTAAAGAACTTTATAATTCTATTTATTATGATTCATTTTGTTATGATTCTTCAAATTTAGAACTTATTAGAAACTTTGCTGTATCTGATAATATTCAAATCATGATTATGACTTTGGATAGTTTCAATTCTAAAAATAATATTATTAATAATGAAAATGACAAATTTGGAGGAAATAAACCCATTGATTTTATTTCTAAAACTAATCCCGTTGTGATTTTTGATAAATCTCAGAGTAATATTAGTAACATTGCAGAAAAATCAATTGAAATTTTAAATCCCTTATTTACTTTAAATTATTTTTCAAAATCAACTAATATTCATAATTTAATTTACAAATATCCTAATTCGAAAAATGTTAATAAAATGTATAATAGGACCTATTCTGAAAAACAACTTATTACTTATTCATCAGAACCTATTTTAATACAAATGGATTCTGTTTTAGATGAAATTCGTAAGGGAAAAACTAGAAAAGAAGCATCAGAGGTTACAGGAATTCCATTAACAAAAATTGTTAATTGGATTATAGAGGGTAGAAATCATTATGACAAAGATAAAACCTATTTTTATAATGAATTGATAAAAATAGAACAAAATAAAAATAACAAAAAACTTTATTGTGTCAATTGCAGAAAAACTTTTGAAAATAATGAGTATAAGTTTTGCCCATTATGTTCAAGGAAGTTATTTGATGTAACTCGATTAGTTGAAAATGAATTTTATTTATACTGTTCTAATTGTGGAAAAGAATTTAATAATAATTTTAAATTTTGCCCATATTGTGGCAAAACACTTAAAAAAGAATTTAAATTTAAAATAGATTTTGAAAAAGGGATTGTTAAAGCAAAATGGAATAATAGATATGTCTCTGAATATTTAATCAATATTTATGAAGAACAAATGATTATGGCTGATCATCCAATTGTAGGTTTCTTTGAGGTATTCAGAGTAAAAGATAAATGGGATTTGAAATTTAAGAAAGATTCGAAAAATCTTTCAAAAAAACACTCAAAATTAACATTTAACCAAGTTAAAAGTTTACAACAATTTCTCAATTTATATGTTTATATGGGTTATAAATTTAATGAAAAATGTATGTTTATGGATGATAATTTAATAATAACTACTTTTTCTAAGGAATGTGCTAAATTTTATAGTGATGGGATGATGAATTTAGAGGAACTATTAACAGTTTTTAAGAAAAATCAGGTTATAATGGATTTTATACAGGTAAAAAAAGGAAAAAACCAATTATTTTACATATTAGATAAATCAATTAAAAATAGATATGGGGATTAAAATGGATGAAATAACAAAATGCATAAATGAATGGAATGCAACAATTGAAGCATTAGGACAAGGAAAACAAACAGTTTTAATTAGAAAAATTAACACTACTCAAAAAGAATTTTTATTATATCCTACAATTAGCTAGCTAATAAAGAGGATATTCTAGACTCTTTTCAAGAGGAATACAAAGATTTCGTAAAAGATAATCTTTTGCCGAATGGTGAAAACAGAACTTATGAAGTTAAATACTATGCAAAAGTTGAAGAAGTCATAGAAAAATCTTCTTCAAGAATTGGTGCTTTTAATAAATTCCATATCTGGACAAGAGAACATGTTAAAAGTTACTTAAGTAGAAGCTCTGCTAAAATCTGGATTTTAAGAGTTTATAAATTAGATACTCCACAAAAACTTAAAAGATCTAATGGTATGGTTTATGCAAATGTTGAAAAACTAGTTAAACTTGAAGGAACTCCAGTTTTATCAGATGATGAATTTAACAAAATTAAAAATGATATTTTAAAAACTAAATAAGTGAGAATCTTTGATTTTCACTTAATTAAACTTTACAATTTTATACTACTTTTAACATAATTTAAACCATGCCTATTTACAATATCAATGAAAACAATTTATCATTAATTAAAAAAGAGGATTTTAAAAATGAAAGAGAACTTCAAAGATTAACTGAAAATAACTTGGAGGAACTCTTCAATTTAGAATTTGTTGCAACAGAGTTTCAAGTGGATAATTTAAGAATTGACACGCTAGCATATGATAGTGAAACCAATTCTTTTGTAATTATTGAATATAAAAATGTTAAAAATTATAGTGTAATAGATCAAGGTTATAGTTATCTTTCATTATTATTAAATAACAAAGCAGAGTTTGTTTTAAAATATAATCAAGTTTTCAGTAAAAATAATGGTAAAGAAGATTTTGATTTTACACAAACTCGTGTAATGTTTATATCTCCATCATATACTACTTATCAGCTTAAATCTGTTGAGTTTTCAGATATTGCATTTGAATTATGGAAAGTTTCTAAATATTCAAATGACACTGTTTTATTTGATAAGGTAAATAATACTGATACTTCTGCTTCTATTAAACAGGTCACTAATTCTGATAAAAATAAACAAAAAGTAAACAAAGAAATTAAAAAATACACTGAAGCAGATACTTTAAATGGTAAATCTGATGATATTATTTCATTGTATGAAAATTTAAAAGAATATATCTTATCTCAATATGATGATATTGAAATAGTGCATTTAAAATATTATTTGGTTTTTAAAGTTAACAATAAAATAATTGCTTCATTAAGTGTTTTAGCAAAATCTTTAAAAACTTGGATTAATTTAAAAGACAGTGATATTTCAGATCCAGACAATAGAATTAGGGATGTTTCAAATATTGGTCATCATGGTGTAGGTGATTATGAATTCAATATAACTTCTGATGATGATTTTTTTTACTTTAACAGATTGTTTAAACAATCTTATGATGAAAAATTATAATTTGGTGTTTTTATGGTAAATATGTGGATGGTTAGGGCAGGAGAGCAAGCTTTTTTAATAGATAAAATTTTAAAAAACAATATTGTTGCAATTGGTTGGAATTTAGGTGATTTAACAGATAAATCTGATGATGAAATCAGAGAGTTATTCATAAATAAATATAAAAGTACTCGTTCACTCAATCAGGTTTTAAGATTTAAAAATGAAATCAATGTTGGTGATTATGTTCTTTCAGCTAAAGGAGGCACTAAGACATATTTCATAGGAAAAGTCAAATCAGATTATTATAGGTCTCATATTATCACTCAAAAGGATTCTTCCGGAGATAATTATTGCGATGTAAGGGATGTTGAATGGTTAGGTGAAGTTCAAAGGGATTCACTTAAAAAGTCAACTCAAGGAACAGTTGGTACTAATAACACTGTTTTTAAGATTAATGATGATGCTAAAGAAGACATTTTAAAAGTTTATAGTAAAAATATGGATGCAATAGATAATGCTAGTTGCATAATTAGAAAGTTTTTAGATGAAAATAATATTGATGATTTCTCAGAAGATGAAGGTATTTTTGTTAAATTCAGGCAATTGTTCGGTCCTGATGTTTTAGAAAGTCTTGAAGATAGAGATATTATCAATAAAATCTTTTTACATGATAGTGATAAGTCTACTTTGTGTTATAATCTAGAGTTTGTAGATGAATTTAATCATGGAGGAATTGGTGGAGGTTCAGCATATAAATATTCTTTGTTTAAAAGCAATGAAACACATCAATGGACTTCAGGTTCTCCAAAACATCCAAAAATTTTAAATGAATCTGAAGCAATTGAAGTTGGATCTAAAATACGTGATGCTATAGTTAATGGTGCAAAACATATTGAAAATGCTAAATTAGAATCGGTTTCTGACTATGCTCAGCTTGAAAATGATTTAAATGATATTTTCAAAAGTTGTATTGTTAAACCAACAAGTAGTTGGGTACATAAGTATTATGTTTTGATTTTCCCTGAAAAGTTTCCAGCAGTTCATGGTGTGAATATTAAGGATTACACTCTCCGTAAATTTCGTATTGAACCTGAAAATGGTTATTATATTAAAGACGGCCAATATTATCAATTAGCTAAAAAATCAGGTATAAAACTGTATTCTTTGTTGAATAAGGAAATCATTGACTTATTTTTTGAAGGTGAAAATCCATGGGACCCAATAGAAGAAGGCAGATTAACTGATTTAAAAGATTGTAAAAAAATCTCGAAACATTTTGAATCTAGTAAAAAACGTAATTTAATTTACTTTGGAGCTCCTGGAACTGGAAAATCATACAGTTTAAACCAAGATAAAGAGAAATTACTTAAAAGTTTTCCAGATAATTATGAAAGAGTTACTTTTCATCCTGATTACTCCTATGCAAACTTTGTTGGAACATTTAAACCATATCCTGATGGTAAAGACATTATCTACAAATATGTCCCTGGGCCATTTATGAGAATTCTTAAAAAAGCTTTGGAAAACCCTGATAAACCTTATTTATTAATCATTGAAGAAATCAATCGTGCTAATGTTGCAGCGGTTTTTGGTGATGTCTTCCAACTTCTAGATAGAACTGAAAAACACGAATCTGTTTATCCAATTGACACTACCGAAGATATGAAATTATACTTAAACCAAGATAAAATCTTTTTACCGCAAAATCTTTTCATCTGGGCAACTATGAACTCAGCTGACCAGGGTGTTTTCCCAATGGATACTGCGTTCAAAAGAAGATGGGATTTCAAATATTTCGCTATCAACAATGATGAAAATTTAATCAAAGATACATATGTTAATCTAAACAATACAAAGGTCAACTGGAACGACCTCAGAAAAGCAATAAACGATGAATTATTATCATACAAAATCAATGAGGATAAATGTATTGGGCCGTTCTTTGCATTTAATGAATATCACAACAAAGAAATACCAACTGATATCTTCAAAGATACATTCAAGAGTAAAATTATCATGTATTTGTTTGAAGATGCTGCACGCTCTAAAAGAAATGACATGTTCAGCGGTGCAAAGACCAAAAATTATGTAACATACTCTGAAATCTGCGATAAGTTTGATGAAATCGGAATTGAAATCTTTGCAGATGATATTAAAAATCTCTTCATCACAGATGATGGTGAATAAATGAAGAATGTCTACATCAAAGAGTTAAAATACTATTCAAGAAGAAAAATCCTGGAAATTCTTCAAAACGATGAAAACGTCTTGGATAAGCTTTTAAAGTATGATATAGTTAAATTCACAAATGATGGATATCAGTTTGTCTATGTTGGTGTAATAATCATTGAAAATATTATCCTAAATATATATCCCAAATACATTACTTCGGAAAGTAATATAAAAGCAGATTTTAAGCAAGTTATCAACGTAGTTAAAAAATACAACAATGCCCATGATGATTTTCGCTACGAAAACGATGAGCTTGAAGACATTTCATACAATCGGCTGTCCATGATGCTGTTTTTTATAGAGGATTACTATGAAAATGGAGTTTATTCAAACATTCAAAATATCCTTCAAACAAATGGAAATGGTGAAATTGACTGGAACAGAACTGTTAATGAGAATGTTGCAATCCTAAAAGACGGCAAACCATATTACACTGATCTTCAAACAAAATATAAAATTAATGACCTTTTTAACTATTTCAGACTGTTGCATGAATATATCATTACAGAGTGTTCAATATATCTGGAAAAGGCAGGATTGTTGGAACTCTTTGACTTGACTCCTGTTGAGCTTTCAGATAAAGAGCAGGATGATTTTGGAGATATTGATTTAATTTTGCAGAGACTTCAAAAAGAGCTTAATGTTGAGTTTAACACTCAAAAACAGAAGTTACTGCAGTCAATGTATTCTTATATGTCAAATAAAAACGCTCACACCAATGAAAACTATCTGACGTTATATGGAACTCCAGCTTATCATGAAATCTGGGAAGCGGAATGTGCATACATATTTGGAGATAAATTGCATAAACGCTTAAAGGATTTAACTCTTCCAGTTAATCTAAATTCTAAATATCCTTCAAATAAGAAATTGATTGATTTAATTAAAAAACCGAAATGGATTTATAAAAATATCTATCCGAAAGAAGCTGAAGGTACATTTATTCCTGATACTGTAACATTTCATGATAGTGAATTTGTTATTTTGGATGCAAAATATTACAATTTGAAGTTTACACAAGATAATTTAGATGGTCAGCCTGGGCTGGAATCCATTACAAAACAATACTTGTATGAATTGGCATTTAAAGAGTTTATTGAAGATCATGAGTTTAAAGGAGTGAAAAATGCATTTTTATTCCCATCTTACGGCGATAAAATTGAAAATAAAGGTAAAGTTAAACTTGATATCCTCTCTGATTTAGGTTTAGAGGATATTCAGGTCATAATGCTTCCTGCAAGTAAAGTAAATGAAATGTATTTGGATAAAAATATAAAATATTTCACAATCAATGATTTGTTTGAAATCTCCGAAAATATGTTAAGTGAAATCAAAAACAATAAGATTAAAAGTTTAATTAAAAAATTAAATAAATATCGTCAATTTGATGATGCTCCAGATGATTTGCGTAATGATTTCTTAATGGAGTTGAGATTTGCAAAGTTTATCTTTGAAGATCCTAAGGGATTTAAGATTATAGATTACACTGATTCTGAGGTTTTTTTCAGTTTTCAAGTATTCACTGATTTGGATGAGTTTAAAGAAAGTGAAAGTAAATGTGAACCAAAAATTATTGAAATTCATGATTTTGAAAGTTTTTACAGTCCAAAGATTAAATATTTGGAAATAAATGATTATAAAAAAATTCCAATGGCTAAAGTAATGCAGGAAATTTGGAAGTAGTTTATTTCAAAGCAATTAAAATTGATTATTTACATTAATCCATAAAAATAAATCTCTTTTATTTTAGAATTGATTTAATTTAGAAAATTATTTAATTCGAATTTATTAATAAATAATTAATAAGTGGAGGTTAATTTATGGACTTTGTAGGAAATCAGAAGAAAGTTATTGAACACGGAAATGGAACACTTCTCGTAGAAGCAGGACCTGGTTCCGGTAAAACAACAGTTATTGTTGAGAGAATTAAGGAACTTGTTAAACAGGGTGTGGATCCTGAATCTTTTCTTGTAATAACATTTACAACAAAAGCTGCAGACAATCTTAAATTCAAATTAAGAAAGGAGCTTTCAAACAGTACTGTTTTAAAGATGCAGATTTCCACAATCCATTCATTCTGTCTTGAATATTTAAAATCCAAAAACATGTCATTAACACTTTTAGATGATGATACCTCTGAAAAAAAGACATTATTTATTCAGAAATTCAAAAAAGAGTTAGGTTTTGTTAATGAAGCAACAGTTTTTGATTATCAGATTCCTGCCGTATTAAACAAGTTTGGTGAATATACATGTTTTAATGTGGATTCCAATAAATTAATTCACGAAATTAATGATTCAAGAGTAATTACAAAAGATTATCTTGATTTTGTACGTTCAATGGATTATTTTTCCAAAAAGAGAATTGATGATTATGACAAACCCCTTAAAAAGAACAAGGCTGATGATGAAGAATTATTTTCCAAATCATGGTATAATGCTAGATTTCTCCAGATTGCAAAGGCTTATCCCAGATATCTGAAACTATTGGATGAATATAACTATGTTGATTATGACACCTTACAGCTTAAGGCCTTAAAAGAACTGGAAAAAGATCCGGAAACAAAATACACTACAATATTTGTTGATGAGTTTCAGGACACCGACCCTCTGCAGTTCAGGATTTTTGAAGTTTTAAGGAAAAACTGTGAGTATTTCACAGCTGTAGGAGATGTTGACCAGCACATTTATGCATTCAGAAGCTCTTTTAATGACTTTTTCGATGAGCTCATAAGACTGGATAATCCTGATGTTTTAAGTCTGGATGTCAATTTCAGATCCACTGAAAACATTGTAAATTTAACCGAAGCTTTTATCACACCTCAAAGAAAGGAAACTTCACAAAAGCATATGCGAAGTAACGGCAAAGCTTATAACAATCCGAATTTCCTTCTGGTAAATGAGAACAGTGATGATGAGGCTCAAAATGTTTACAATATCATTAAACGTCTAAAAGAAATGGGACTGAAGGATTCTGATATTGCTGTTCTGTACAGAAAACATTCAGACAAGACTATTGCAAATCTTATTGAAAAATTCAACAGTGACGATGATATCAACTATTCAGTAAGGGGTCAGGCCGACCTTGCTTCTCAAAATGAAGTCAAATCTATAATAACTTTGCTGTGGTATCTATCCAGAAATACTCGTTTAGGATATGTTCCGTCAAAAGATGAATTAAAAGAACTGAGTCTTAAAGCATTTTGTGGTGAATACTTTGAACCGGTATTTTGGTCACTTGAGGATTCAACTAAATCATATCTAGCTGACCTGCAGAAAACTTATGAGGATGAAATCTTAAGAATTGAAAATGAAATACGCCAGAACCGTGGTGACGGCAAAGTAAGGGCAGTCCATAATGTCAAAAAGAACGAAGACCAGGACACATTAAATGAAATCTTCAAAAATCTCCAGCTTCCTATAATAAACATTGACAATGTTCATGAAAATGATAAAGAATTCTTCATGAAACTGGATGAGCTTCGAGATAAAATAGAATCAGAAGAACCACCAACAATTCTTTCAGTATTCTATGAGCTTATTGCAATGGGAGATTTGTTCGCCGATACTGAAGCCAACTACAGAAAAATAGCAAACCTTGCAATACTCACACAGACCATAACAAACTATGAATCATTCATATCAGAAACAGACCTAAGAGGAGTAATGTTTTTCATAATGAATTCCATTGAAAACTATGAATCCTATCAAAAGGAAGTTGAAGGTGTTCAGCTGATGACGATCCATGCAGCTAAAGGTCTGGAGTTCCCAGTAACAATAATAACTTCCCTTGAAAAGGACAAGTTCCCAATGGTTTCAAGAGACCCTAATCGTGAAAAGGACTTCATTTTCCCGAATGATACATACTACACTCCAAATGAATGTTTAAAATATAAAACAATACTGAAAGAGGAAAACGGTGAACTTAAACATAAAAGCATTTCAATTGAAGAGGAAAATCATCTGAATGATGAAGAGGAAGACAGGATTTTATATGTTGCAATGACAAGAGCAGCAGATCTGCTTATTTTATCTACAATCGGTGAGATGCCGACTCAAATCGAAAATATCCGTGACTGCACAGTTCCATTCACAATGGAGGAATTAAACAATGTAACAATTGAGGAATCCTATGAAGCTCCAAAAGGAGAACAATTGGTGCTGAACTATTCAAAATACACTCAGTACAAATCATGTCCGTTCAAATATGATTTGGGATATAATCTGGGATTTGCAAGGCCAGGAATAAAGGCTGCAAACAGAGGAACTGTATTTCACGAAATCATGGAAACAGTTAATCTGAAACTTCTTGACGGTGTCAAAGTCAGTGCTGAAGAGCTTTCACAAATCACATATGATACATACAAGTCAATGTTTGATATTGGAGAAAATCCCGAAGAATTCGAAGAGTTCAGGACCAATGTAATAAACTATTATGAGACATATTCTCTTGAAAGAGACGTCATGGCAGCAGAACTTCCATTCGAAATCGACAAGGGAAATTATCTTCTTAACGGTGCAATCGATTTGATTTATAAAGTTTCAGAAGATGAAATTGTAATTCTGGACTATAAATATGCACAATATGATGAAGACCACATTGACGGATACACAAAACAGCTCTACATCTATGCAGCAGCCCTTAAAGAGCTGGATGAATATAAAAATTACACTATCCGAAAAGCAATAACCCACTTTGTTTTAGGAGATTACCAGCATGTCGTTGAAATCAATGATGAAGTAATGGAAAACGAACTCAACGGATTAAATGATGTTGCTGTTGAAATCGGTAACGGGTGCTTTTCAAAGGATTCTGGTGAATGTGACAGATGTTCATACAGGTTAATCTGTAAACCGCAGGAATTTGCAGGTGGGTTAAATGGATAATTTTACTTTAAAAATCAGTGATTTTGCTAAAATCGATTATGCAAATATTGATTTAAAAAAGATTAATGTTGTCGGGGGAGTCAACTCAAGCGGTAAAACAACGGTTGCAAAACTTTTATACTGCTATTTGAAATCCACAGATTTGTTTGAAAATGAAGGTTTATCTAATATCAGCAAAGAAAATATCCAATTCAGCTCAAATAAGGAATTTTCAGATATTTTCTATCTTGAAACAATTTCCGTTCTTGATTTGAAGGACTCTCAAATATTAAATTTAGACCACATAAAGCACATCAAGGAATGTCTGGAGCTTGA
>SUTL01000115.1 GCA_015062925.1 Methanobrevibacter thaueri | reverse complement strand
TGCAGTACCTGCTGTGTCTGCTCCTCCATAGGAACACCAGTTGCAACAAAACATTACAATTTTTACATCATCAGCCATAGAGTTTCTCCTCCTCTATAAAATATTTTTTTTATTGTTTTTAGAAAAACTTGTGTTTTTCAAAAACTTAATTTTAAAGTTTTTTAAAAAATTTTAAAATTTTTTTCTAAGGAAATACCGTTTAGGTATACCTTAAATCACAATTTACGTACTTAATGAGCTAGCTCAGCATTACATTATGTACTGATTAATATATTTCATTAATAATTAATATAAAGGTTACTTAGAAATTAAAGCCAAAAAGTTTATATATCATAAAACGAATTTTAAAAAAAAAGAAAAAAAAATAAACAAAGAAGAAAATTACATTCCATCAACGCTCATATCAATCATCCTTTGAGTTTGCTCAGCTAACTCATCAGGAAGACCTTTAATATCCATATTTAAAAAACCACGAACGATCATGGATTCCGCATCTTCTTCACTAATTCCACGAGAAGTCAAATAATTAATCGCATCTTCAGAAATCTTACCCACAGCAGCCTCGTGAGACATTTCTAAATTAGCAGAACTAGCTTCCAACTCAGGAACCGCATAAATAAAACTATCATCATCTAAAACCAAACCATGACACTCCAAATGCCCTTTAACATTAGGTACAGTACCAGCCAAATGACCTCTGGAATAAATATGAGATTCATCCTGAGAAACAGCTCTTGAGATAACTTCACCACGAGCACCATCAGCATTCAAAAGAACACGTGAACCAACATCAATAATAGAATCCTTCTTACCCCCCTGAATACTCTGGAAAATAGCTCTGGAATTAACACCATCACAATAAGCAGTAGGATAAGACTGTAAAGTACTTACAGGACTAGTTAAAATATAATTATTAATATAAGTAGAGTTATCACCTAATTTAATACCAGTTCTCGGACGAACTTCAACCTGTTCAGCCCAATTATGAACCATAGTAAAAGTGATTTTAGAACCCGGTTTCAAATACATCTCAGAAACACCAACATGCATAGCTGAAGAAACATCATCCCCAGTAGCACAACCAGTAATTAAATGAAGCTCAGAATTCTCCTCAGCAATAATAACATTATGAGCAGTTTGCATAATATCCTCATCACTAATAAACATACACGCCTGAACAGGCATCACCTCACATGTACCTGGAAGTGATCTGACAAAATAACCACTACTAATACCATCTTTCTGCTCACGCAAAGCAGTTTTAGCAGTATATTTATCAGCATCAGGTTTAACAACATTCCAAATATAATCCTCCAACCAATTATATTTATCAAGTGCAACACCAATATTCATAACTTCAATAGAATCAGAAATAGCATTATTAGTGAAAATATTACTCTGATCAACCTGTAAAAAAGAACCTGATCTGTTATTTTCCTCAGTATCAACACCGACTTTCAACAAATCCTTTTTAGTTTGTTTACCTAAATCATCCAAATCATCAATTAAATCTAAAGCATTAACTGCTTCATCAGTGAAATTCTCAATTGTAACATCAGCACCAATAGGCGCTTTTTTATCTTTAGCCCTTTCAGCATCATCATAAACATTGCGCACACTCAACACATCCATTAAAACCATTTTTCCTAATATCTTCTAGAATTTCAGTAGGATTTCCAGAACAAGAAATTACCCCATTCATCAAAACATGTGCTTTATCTGCACTAACAAAATTTAAAATATAACCTAAATGAGTAATTAAAAGTCCACTTCTCTTTCTTGAACCTTGAGGTTTATCTTTATCAAGTAAAGTACCTATTTCGGAAGCAAGTAACTCTACATTTTCAATGTCCACACCAGAATCAGGTTCATCAAACATTGTGAAATCAGGCATCTGAGCAAGTAACTGTAAAATTTCAGAACGTTTTACTTCCCCACCTGAAAATCCATAATTAACATCCCTGTCTAAGAATTCATCACTGAATTTAAGTTGATTTGCTAAATTTTTCATTCTAGGATTTAATTCTTCATCTACATCCTGATTTGATTCAATTTTAAGTAAATCTCTTACGGAAACACCTCTGATTGCTGGAGGAGTTTGGAAACTAACACCAATACCTAGTTTAACTCTTTCAGCAGTGGTTAATTCAGTAATATCTTGACCTTTAAATTTAATTGAACCTTCAACCACATCATATTGTGGGAAACCTAAAATAGTTAAAAATAAAGTACTTTTACCAGCACCATTAGGTCCCAAAAGAACATGAGTTTCTCCTTCAGCTATTGAAAGATTAATGTTCTTTAAAACTCTTTTACCGGCCACTTCAACAGCCAAATTTTCAATTTCAAGCAACATATAATCACCTTTTTTAAAATAAATATGAATTTGTTATTACTAATTATATTAATATAAAATTAATATATAAAAAAGAGGAATATAACTGAAAAAATTATTCAGTTACAATAATAAATTCGCCGACTTTCTCGACTTTAGCAAAAGGAACTAACAACAAGTCACCATTCCTTTTAGCACCTTTAACATGAATATTACGATCACTTTCTATCCTAATAGCAATATCAACAATTTTACCTGTTTTTTCATTAATAATTAATTCATCCAATACGCCAAGGATACGGGCATTGTTGGTAGCTACTTGATAGTTTTTAATTTCGCTCCATAATTTTTCTTCTCTTTTAGGAATTTGTTTATTTTCCATAAATAATCACCTAAATATAATTTACCTATATTAATTATTAAACTTCATCATATTTAAAGATAATATTCATAATATAATTTTTCTGCTATTTCACTATCAAATAGTGTATTGATGTTTAAAGCAAGTTCAACCTTTTTAAGGATTAGTTGGGTTTCATTCTGGATTATATTTTCACTTCTAAGGATATTCAAACCTGATGGAACACAACCATTAAACTCATATGAATAATCAAGGCCTAAATTTTTGAAAATTTCAACTGGAACAACAACTGATAATGCATCTTTATCTGATTTGAAATAATAATCCAGAACATAATCTATTGTTTTTGTTGAAATAAATGGTAAATCTGCGTTAATAAATAGTAATGTGTTGTTTTTTGATTTTTTTTCAAAATAATCTAAAATATAAGACAAGTCCTCAAGATAATCTTTTCCTGAAGTGTTTAATATTTCAAAGTCCATGTTTAGGGATTGTAAATATTCAGTAGTTTTACAGGTGTTTGGACTGACTGCAATAATTATTTTATCGATTAATTTAGATGAAGATAAGTTATCAAGTACATATTTAATTAAGGGTTTATCATGTAATTTGAAAAGAGGTTTTTCATCAGGAACTTTAAGTCTAGTTCCCATACCTCCAGCCATTAAAATTGCATAAATCATGACAAACCACAAATATAATACTTAAGCGAACTTACCGCCAGCCATTTTCATACGATCTTTAAGAATGCATCTACCACCCTGTTTACCACCAATAGGAACCTTAGGAGTACCCATTGAATTCATACAACGAGCCATAATCGCAGAACCCAAAGCAAGACCATCCTCAACAAAAACAACATTCTCAAACTTATCCTGAACAGCCTCTAAAATAAGCTGAGGTTTACGACCAGTAATACCAGCCCTACCTGTAATACCTAAAGCAGAACCCGGAATAATAACATTCTCCTTAAAAGCAACATCCAAAACACGAATAACAATATTAGTACTCACATAATCCAAAGTAGAAAGTAAAGTTGGAAGACCATCCGCATCATAAAACTGCGCACCCAAATCCATTAACTCAGGTAACTTATCACCATTAACACCAACATCACAACCAATCAAAGTAGTACCAGCATTCTGAGCAGCTTCAGGATTTAAAGGAACAGTACCAAACCTTTCAACACCAAGAGGCACCTTACGAATATCAATTAACTTATGAGCCTCAAGAGCATTAGCCTCAGCCTTCTTATGATCCGCTTTTTTCATCGCCTTATCAGAATACAAATCCAAAGCAGCACCATTTTTCTTATCAATCAAACCAGAACCACGAGCTAAAGAATCACTAACAACACCAGCAAGACCTAAAAAATTACCAACAGTATTCGCATAAGGTTCATTATCATTAACAATACGTCCCGCTAAAGTAGAACCAAAATCAAGAGAAACACAAGGATTCCTATAATCCACATCAGTCCACTTAGCACCTAACTTAATACCCGCAGTAACAAGCTCCCCCTCCATCTCATTAGCAACAGTCTCCTTACCCTCAGGAGGAACCACACTAACAACAGCACCATCAAACATAATATTTTCTAAAAGAGAATGCTTCTGCAATTTCTCAGGAAGCTGAGAAATACTCATAGCCGGAGACATTTTTCTAGGCGGAATATCAGCCTCAAGACAACCATCAGCAAGAGCAATAATTAACTGACCAGCCTCCTCAGCAGTAGCAAAACCAGCAGTTACACCAGTAGACCTAACAACAAAATCCAAATCCTTATCCTTATCAACATTACATCTCTTTAAAGACTGCAATACAGTATCCTTAACCAATTCAGTTACAGCTTCTTTAGAAAGTTCAATACCCCAAACAGTCTTACCAAAAACCTCCTCAGAAGGTTTAGGTGGCCTAATATCCCTAGTCATTTTAACAGTTTTATTAAGCAAATAAGACTCACTAGTATTCAAATTAGTCGCCATAACAATACATTTAGTAGTAGTATTACCTAATTCCACAGAAGCAGTTACATAAAAAACATCTGGCTTTTTAACGACACCAGGACTAGCAGGACCAGCTTGTTGAGCAGTTAAGGAACCTAAATTCCCTTCACGAGACTTAGCAATAACAGGCTTAGGACCTCTATTAAAAATTTTACTTAAAAAAGACATTATTATAACCTCAATTAAACTTAAGTTATAATATCTTTTTATAATAATATAAATTTTGTTAAATGATTTTGAAAAAAAGTAGTTTAAAAAAATAGAGTCTGTAAAATTTTATAGGCTTATTTGATTTTTATATGATTTTGTGTCCAGTTTTGCATTTGG
>SUTL01000010.1 GCA_015062925.1 Methanobrevibacter thaueri | reverse complement strand
GCTCGCCCATCATTCATCACGTATCAGAGCTCATAGGGTTCATCATTGGCTTATCTTATTTTGAATTAATTTGTTTTAACCGAACATTACTCCGGCTTCTGTTTTAAACATTTCGTCTTCTTTGGTTTTATCTAGAACTTTATCAACAGCTTTCATGAAATCATCAACTGTGATTTTTTCACGTTTATCACGTATTGCAAACATACCTGCTTCAGTACATACTGCTTTTAAATCAGCACCTGATAATCCATCTGTTAAATCTGCTAATAAATCAACATCTGCTTCTTCATCAAAGGACATGTTTTTAGTATGGATTTTGAGGATTTCTCTTCTACCATCTTCGTTTGGAAGAGGTACTTCTATGAATCTGTCAAAACGTCCTGGACGAAGTAGTGCTGGGTCGAGGATGTCTGGTCTGTTGGTAGCTCCTATAATACCAATATCTCCTCTTGCTTCAAAACCATCGAGTTCAGCTAATAATTGCATTAATGTTCTTTGAACTTCTCTATCTCCACTTGTGGAGCTTTTAAGTCTTTTAGCTGCTACTGCATCAAGTTCATCTATGAATATGATTGCTGGAGCTTTTTCTTTTGCAAGTTCGAATACTTCACGAACAAGTCTTGCACCTTCACCAATGTATTTTTTAACAAATTCGGATGCTACTATTTTAATAAATGTAGCATTGGTTTCATTAGCTACTGCTTTTGCAAGTAATGTTTTACCTGTTCCCGGTGGACCATATAATAATATTCCTTTAGGTGGTTCAATACCTACTTTTTCAAATAATTCAGGTTCTGTTAATGGTAATTCAACAGTTTCTTTAACTTCAACGATTTGCTCTTCTAAACCACCTATTTTTTCATAAGTTATATCCGGTTTTGTTTCAATTTCCATTCCTGAAACATTTGCATCTTTTTCAGATGGCAATACTTCAACTATACCGAATGTTTGTTGATTTAGAGCAACTCTTGAACCTGGCACTAATAATTTTTCATCTAAGAATTTTGAATAATTAACGAGAAAACTAGGTCCAGTACTGCTTTTCACAGTCATTCTGTGATCATCTAATACTTCTGTTATAGTTGCAATTACTAAAGGAGGAGATCTGAATCTGTCTACTTCAGAACGTAAGGATTTTACTTCCCTTTCTAATCTGATTTTTTCATTTTCGATTAATACTTTATCCTTTTCTAATTTCCTAACTTTCCACATTAAATTACTTTTAGCTTTGGATTTTTCTTCTCTTATGTTTACAATATCATCTTGTAGTGATTCTACTTTTTCTATTAATTGTTCTTTTGAAGAATTTTCCAAATCATTAAATTCATCCATGTGAATCATCTCCAGTGTGATTATTTATTTTTTTATTTTTTCACTTTAATAACAATTTGTAACTTTAAAGTATTTAAAGGTATTCATTTTAAATTTATATATTAATACCAATAGATAATTAATTACTAAATAAAAGAGGAAACTGATTAAAATGGAATGTGAAATTTGCGGTAAAACCGTACCCGAAAACAATCCTATAAGAGCAAAAATTGAAGGATCAGTTATGGTCGTGTGTAAAGAATGTTCAAAACTTGGAAAAATCCAAAAAACACCGCCCAAACCAAAATTTGTTAAAAAAACAAAATCCACAAGAAAAAATAATACTCCTACAAGGAAAAAAACATACTCAAGAAACGATGAACCTACAGAAGAATTAATAGAAAACTTCAGTGAAGAAATAAGACATGCAAGAGAATCTAAAAAATGGTCACGTGAAGACTTAGGTAAAAAAATCAACGAAAGAGTATCAGTTATTAATAGAATAGAAACTGGAAAAATGACACCAGACAATAAACTTACCAAAAAATTAGAAAAAACTCTAGATATAACTTTACTTGAAAAAGTAGATAATGTTGATTTAAACCAATTTATTAATAATTCCACAGGAGAACGTACCCTGGGAAATATTATGAAAATTAAAAGAAAATAGCTATTTTAAATAGCTATTTAACCTATCATTTTTTATATGCCTATCTTTTTTATCGATTTTATAATCAATAATACCATCATTAATTGCTTTTGAAGATTGATATTCATCAAATTCTTCAGCTTTATTTAAAACATATTCTAATTTAGAATAAGCACCATACTCATCACTAACAACTACAACATGAGCCGGAGGATGAATTTTTTTTATCTGCATTATACTTAATGTAGGATCTTCTTTAACAAAAAATGCAGTAGCCGCATTAGATGAAGTTCTAAGTTTTGATCCTAATATTCCTTCAACTAATGTATCGGCAAATTTCGCATCTATAATTTTGGGTTTTGTTGTTAAATTTAAATTCCCATGTCTTTCCATATCAGCAATTGCACTTAGCAATTTTGAATTATTTTCCCCTCTAACTAATATTAATGCCATGATTATTCACCTGTTTTGGAAAGATTTTAACAGTCTAGATCTGAAAACAACCAATAGGATTAAAATAATTCCCACTGCCGTTTGAATACTTCCCAGTATATTTAAAACATTACCATCAATTGGTAAATCCCATACTGGAGAGGATCTGTCTCCTGATAATGCAGTGTAATAAACACCTACTGCTTTAGAACCTTGTTTTACATTAATATCTTTAGGTTCAACATGGTCAACACCCATTAATAAACCATTATTAATTCCTCTGTTAATTGAACCTGCAATTGATGATGCATCATAACCATATTTTGCAACTGATGCTTCTACAATTTCTTTAGTTGTAGATGAAACACCTGGCCTATCAGTTCCATAAACAGATACACTTACTGCATTGGAACTGACCGTTAATGCACTACCCAATGCTTCGTATGCATGAACTGTTCTAATATCTGCACCACAAACAGGACAAACATCATAATTTTCAGCAGCTGGAAAACCAATAGCCCATCCACAATCATCACAGACTTTAGAGTATTCCTCATCCATTGCATAACCGGTTAAGTTCATGTCTTTAGGTGTGAACATGTCTGCAGTGGAAATTCCAGAAATCAGGTTAACTCCTCCACCACCATATTTTTCACCGGAATCTCTAGCTACTTCACCCATAGCTTCCGAAAGAATTGTAGTGGCAGAATATCCGTCCCGAATCATTTTACCAATGTTAAGTGCTGTTTCTTTCCTAACATTATCTGCAGATCCATATAATGGATTTCCCTGTGTATTTCTCAAGTGAATAATAGCTCCTTTTTGTCCAGGTTGTAACGTAGCCACGCCACTTGTATATGGAGCAACTTTAATATCATTTGTACCATCATCTACTGTGATAACATAAGCTTTATAGTTTCCTGCAATTGCAGCTCCTATATTTGGACCTCCGACAACAAGACGAGCTCCTTTATATTTGGATGCAATTGATGCTGCAGATGCTGCAGAAGCATTATTCTCTAGACTTGCAACAGCTTCAATAACGGATTCCAGCCTTGTATCTGAACCCCCAGTACCCCCAGATAGTACAGCGAAATGATTGTTTTTAGACATTAAAAATGTTGACTGGAACATGTTTTCTGCAAAAGACATACTTCCTGCTGCTGCCCCGTTAGGGTCATCTCCACTAGGATCAGTAATAACAATAATGTTACAGGTAGCTGATACACTACTCATCATCATTAAAGATATGATTAAGAAAACAATGAAAATATGGAATTTTTTTACTTTCATTTCATTCACCTAGTTGTTTTATTTTCAAATTCAACAGAAGAAAAGTCTTCAATAACTGTTACAGTAACTACGCCTGTATTTTTATCTACTTGAACATCTGCTGCAGTAATTGGTTGAACAGATGTTCCGGGCACGGTTGAACGTGTTGCAAATTCCTGCGCCGTTTGTATCGCATCCTTCAGCGACACTTCTCTTATTGATGTTTTTAAAACATCATCATATATTACACTTCCATCTCTGAAACCTGCTTGCATAACATTATATCTGACTGTTTCTACAGGAACAATATCATTGCCCTTAATAATTACTCCAGATATTGGAATACCATCAGTTATATCATCAGATGAAGCATATGCAACATATGTGATTAAACGACCGCAAAGAATCAAAATAAACGCCAATAATAAAATAATTAATGTGTCTCTCCTAATCTTTATAAACATGTTTTTATATCCTCTTAGTTTATCCATAGTATTCTATTACTAAAAAAAACTATACATTTATTATATTTAAACTAATATTATATTTAAATTTTTATTATATCATTTAAAAGTGACTCAGCAGGATCCATTCCTTGAGCTCCAATTAATAAAATTATGTCTTTTTTATCTGCTTTTGTGTAAACATCAATCAGACAATCTTTTAAATTATCAAAATGAGTGTAATTAATATTATTATCATTTAATGTGGTGAAAAATACTTCTTTCTCATCATTTTCTACGAAATTTAAATTATTAACAACATCCTTACTTGAAGATAAATATAATTCAATATCACTAGTCATTGATTCAACTAATGCATTTACATTTAATTGATTGATTTCAATACCCCGTGAACCCCTAATTGCGCAAACTACATGTAATTTCTGATTTTCAGGCAATAATTTTATTGTTTCAGATATTGTTGCTTTAATTCCATCAGGATTATGGGCGAAATCATCATAGATTAATGGTTCATCATTTAATTTAGTAAATCTACGGTTTAATGCTTTATATGTTTTCACACCATCAGTTATATCCCTCATATTTATATTTAAGGATATACATGCTCCGATAGCTGATAAAATATTTTGTATGAAATGATTGCTGTTAAATGGTAATTCATCAATTGTTAATATAGGATTATTATCATATATAATTGCTTCACCATTAAAATAAAGTGAATTATCCCTGTCTAATTTATTCATTGATGTGTAAAATGGATTTTTAGCTTTTAAACTTCTAACTAATTCATCATCATAATTTAATACGCAAACACCATCACCAATAGCATTTGGAACAGTTTTAATTTCATTATAAACATCATCAATAGAATTTACTAATCCGATATGGTCCATTGCAATATTAGTAATAATAGCTACTTTCGGATTGATTGCTTCACTCATTAATGCTGCATGATTTTTCATTAGTTTACCAAGCCAACCTTGAACCTCTGACACCTCAATAACTAAATAATCGAGTTTTCCATTAGCTTCCACTTCATCAGAAATTAATTTAGATACCATGGGATCTATTAATGTGTTGAATTCTGATTCACTGTCTGTGTTGGTTAATGTATGGTAACCTGCATTGTTTAAAATATGATATATTAAATGTGAAGTGGTTGATTTTCCATTTGTCCCTGTGATTACAATATTTGTTGAATCTGGTGAGAATTGTTTTATGGTTTTTGATAATGCTAGTGCATTTGCAAGTTCTATTTTATCTGTTATGATTAATGGGAAATTAAGTTTTTGTGCTGTTTCAACAGCTCCGTCTTTAGGGTTTTGTGTGATTAAACATGCAATGTTTTTATTAAATGCTATTTCAATACCTTTACCGTTAACCCAATGCCTTATTACAATATCTCCTTCGCAAGCATCGTTTAAAAATGTGAATCTGCCGGTAAATCCTTCAGCTGATAGAAAATCATTACTTCCGATGATTTTTCCATTAACAAGATTTGCTAATTCCTGTATATTCATTACAAATCACCATATTTTAGAATATGTACATTTTTGCAAGTATTCCTATAGCACAGAATAATGCTGTGAATCCCCAATATGTTAAAACTATTTTAACTTCGGACATTCCATAATGGTTTAATGTATGATGTAAAGGTTCTACTGGTAATTTAATAATATGTGCTCTATGAAGTAAACTGACAATTACTGAAATAATTGGAACTGCTAATGCTAAAACTCCAAAGTATGGTATGTCACATATTAAAACTGCAGCTGCATAACCTGTTCCTAATACGAATGATCCTGTATCTCCCATGAATATTGATGCTGGGTGTTTGTTAAATACTAAAAATCCTAAACATAATCCTGTTAGAATTAAAAATGGAGGCATTATTGCTGTTGTTTCAAATAAGTATGCGTAGATACAGCATGCTGTTGATGCTATTGCTATTATTCCTGCTGCAAGACCATCCATACCATCAATTAGGTTAACTGCATTTATACATCCGAGAATAGCAACTATAACGATTGGTATTGATAATACTCCTAAGTAATATCCTCCTAATGTATCTACAGCACATGTTAATCCTAGGAATAATCCTAAAAGTACTTGGCAGATTATTTTCTCCCATTCTCCAGGTTCGGTTTTTATTGGTACTTCACCAACTACTTCCACTTTATCTTGTTTTATTAAATCATCTATTTCAGCTTTTGCTTTTGGAGTTGCAACACGAACTTCTTCTGATGGTTGAACTTTTAATCTTCCAAGAGTTATTACTTCATTAGTTTTGTTTACAACGATTTTCTGTATTTCTTTAACTTTTAATCCTATTAAATCATCAAGTAAACCTACAATTCCACCTGCGAGCATGATAAATGACAATATTACAATTGGAGTACTGTCATAGAATTGTGAAATTACTAAAGAAATTACAAATAAAAATGCAATACCCCCCATTGTAGGAGTACCGCTTTTATGTCTATGTTCACTAACTATGGGATTATCAGCAATCCTTGCTTTTATCAATATTCTTTTAACATACCATGTGAAGAATATTGTAGCACATAATGTCATTAAAAAAAGAATTAACATATCTGTATTATTCATCATACCACACTATTTATTAATATTTTATATTAGTATAATGTATGTTTCTAATAGTATTTATATTAATAGATTAATAACTAACAAATTTACAGATATGGGGAAATTTAAATTAATATTATATTATTTTATCAACAAGTTTATCAAGGTCTTCTTTTGATTTTGCCCTTGCAGTTACTCTTTGATAACCTTGGGGACCATGTACAACGAAATCATTAACTTCAAATGATTTCACAGGTTCATTTAAAGCAGGACCTGAATAATTACCTATAGGAATTTCTGTGGAATAATAATATTCAAGTTTATCTGAAATATTGGAGAGGCTAAATTCACCTAATGCCATGTTTACAAGTTCATATAATGAATTCACACCACATGTTGCTGTTGTTAAATATCTTGTACCATTAGGTCTTGTGTTAACTTCAATTGCATATAACTGATTTTTTTCATGTGAGTACATGAAATCCATTTCAAAAATACCATCTGAGTTTAGGTTTTTAGCCACTTTATATGCAACATGTTGAACTAGATTATTATCTAATCCATCAACCATACATGGCCCTGTTTTAACTTTATTTAATGGATGTGTTCCTTCTAGAGTAGTTTCACCTTTATATATTGGTGGAAGAGCAACATATTCTCCGTTAAAACCTAATACTTCTATTGAAATTTCAGATCCTTCAATGAATTCTTCACATAATGCCTGGTTAAATTCTTTAAAGTAATCTTTAACATCTTCAATTGATTTGGCTACTTTAATATCTTTTCCACCTTGTCCTTCACCTTGTTTTAGAACAACTGGGAAATCTAATGTTAATTCATCTGGAGAGTTTAAAATTTGATATTGGGGTGTTGCAACGTTGATTTGTGAGTAGAATTCTTTTGTTTTAATTTTATTGGAAGTTAATTCCACGGCCCTTACTCCCGCTGCAATAACTGGTATTGAATGTTCTTTTTCTATTTCTTCTTTCATGTATGCTACATCTATTAATGGAGGGTCAATTCCTATTAAGGGTATTATTGCATCAACATTCTGCATTAATGCAACGTTTTTCGGACCTTCCATTCCACGGGGGACAATGAACACCTGATCTGGTAAATCCAGGTTAATTGCTTCCTCATTAGATTCTGTTAAAATACTTTCTATACCTTTAGATCTCACATACCAATCTAAATCATCATATAATCTTGAACCGATAAATAAAATTTTCATGATAAAATTTCCTTTAATATACTTATAAATTCCTGAGCTGTTTTTTTAACATTAACTGTTGGTTCATCTCCCCAGTTCATTGTTTCTGGTTCAATTCCAACAAATGTTATTTTAAAATCTGTGTCTTTTTCAAGGTATTTTACAAAGAAAGATAGTGACATTGAATGAGTTGAAATCCCTATGTTTGCAAAGTCTTTTTTGTTTACTATTTGCATATTTCCAGGTTTTGAATTCATTAAACATGCGTCAATTATTATTAAATGAGTAGGGTTTTCTTTTCTGATTTTTCCGGTGAAATTTTCTGGAACTGTTTCAGCGTTAATGAATATTAATTTTTCATTTTCAATGTTTTCTTCTTTTAGCTTTTTTATAATGAATGGTCCTACACCATCATCAGTTTTTAGCTCATTACCTACGCCCAGTATTATTAATTTATTGTAATTTTTGAGAAAATTATTTAATTGAGATTTGAAATTCATATAATTTCACCTTATATATATTTAGTTTTTATACTTTCAATCCCATTTCCCATAATATATTCTATTTCAACATTTATAAATTCATTTATTTTTATGTGTTTTTCATCCAATGGTATTAGTAATGGTGGGTTTAACATGGGTAATGGTCCTGCAATTATATTTTTATTAAGTTTAGTGTAGGTTGTGATTTTCAATCCATTTAATATTGCGTTTTTTTCAGCTTTTAAGGATAGTTTTAATGAAACTTTTGGATTAATATCATCTAGGAAATTAATTTCAGAGTAAACTGTTTCTTTTGAGAGTTTTTGATAATTGGCATTTTCATCCCAGTGGAGGTGGTGTTTTTCAAGATTTACTAATTGTATGGTGTTAATAACTCCTTCGGGTATGATTTTTCCATCTTTTTTTAGGAATTTTTTTGCATAATTTAGAACTGGTATTTCTTCTTCATCAATCAGTGCCGTATCTAACATTTCACATATTATTAGATCGGCTTTTTTTTGAAATTTATATTTTAGAATGTCTGAATGGATAATTTGGATGTTGTTAAATTTTTTCAGGTTTTCACAGGCACATTTATATGTTTTTTCATTGATTTCAAGTGATATGATTTCTTTAAATTTTGAGGTTAAAAAATAGGATAGAATTCCGCTTCCACATCCTAAATCGTATGCGAGTTTGTTTTCACCATCATATTCTTTGATGGCTTCATAGAATACTGCTAACCTGTCGTTGTCTTTTAATAGGTTATGATGGTATGGGGTGGTTTTGAATTTCATTGTTAAAATTAAATAAAAAAAAATTGGGAGGATGATTTTAGTGGATGTGTCCATGGTCATGGGAGTGACCTGGTTCTTTAAAATCTTCTCCGTTTGCTGTACTTGTGAGTTTTACGTGTTCTACACCTTTTAATCTCATGATTTTTTCTGTTAATTCACGGATTTGAGCTATATCTCCGTTCACTACAACTATTTCCATACAGTATTTGTCTGTCATGTGTATGTGCATACTTGTATTGATTTCGTTTCTGAAACTGTGTTGTATTTCTGCAAGGTTTTCCATGACTCCGGTGTAGTGGTGGTCGTAGATAATCGTTACAATACCTATTCTTTCTCCTTCCATGGAATTCATCCATTGATATCTTACTATATAATCTTGAAGTGCATCACGAATTCCTTTTGAACGAGATTGGTATCCTCTTTCTTTTAATACTTCATCAAAGTCAGATAATAATTTTTTAGGTAATGACATACTTATTCTCATCATAATTATACACATCAACGTCAATTATTATTAATAAGTATTATTTTTATGAGTATATAAATATTATGATTAAATTAGAAAATATTAATACTTGAATATTAAAATTAATGTAAAAGATATTATTCAATTAAAAGATAATACTCCCCATCATCATGAACAATAGGTTTTAAAATACCTTTATTCTGAAGAGATAAAATAATATGATACATTCTAAAATTAGTAAGTTTCAAATCACCATACAATAAATGTCCTTCCAAAATATACTTGGAAATAAGATTCTTATCATCAACCAACTCTTTAATCAACTCATAGGAATCTTTTTCTTTCTGATTTAACTCTAACTCTTCAACATCCTTTTTAGAATTAACTGTGTTGATTTCAAGATTACTTTCTGATAAACTAACTTTATTATCCTTAAAAATAACCAAATCCTTATCCTGAAGTTCCTCAAGAATTTGAACCAAATCATATTCATGAAATCCAAGGTCTTTTTTAAGCACACTAACAGGAATACCCTCTGAATATTCAATATTGAATATTTTAATTTGATTTAAAACAACTTCTTCATTACGAGTAATAGTAATCATAAATATCAACAATTTCTAATTATTACATATATCATATATATTATTTAATAATTATGATAATTGCAATTCATTTTGCAATGATTTTGCCTCTTGTTTATTTTTCTCAGCATTTTCTTCAGGAGTTAAATTAGAAGGTCTTGTGAAAAACAAATCCAAATCATTAACAACCTGACAAATTGCCATGTGAACCAATTCTTTTAAAGCTAAACTTTTCTCAACACGATTTAATGATTCATCAGAGTAAATTTTATCATAATCATCATTATAATCCTGACGGATTTTTACAGGATTTAAATCATTTTTTAATTGATCTTCATCATATTCTTCAGTTAAAAGTAAAAAATTAATCATATCTTCTTGCTCATCAGTAAAATCATCATCAGGATTTTCAATAACCCTCCAGAAATAATCATTAACAGATTGGAAAACATCCCTTGAAACATTACCGTTTAAAATATTATCCTGGAATATGTTAAAAGTGTTTGAAATATAATATTTACCTTCTTCTTCTTTGGTTTTGAAAACCAATTCATTTTCTATATCAGCAACATATTGAATGATAATAATATCCTGATTTTTTTGGAAAGAATTAATGTCAAACTTAGTATTTTTTAATTTATAATCCGCATTAACTTTTAATGCTTTTGCAATGTCTTCAATATCTTTTTTTGAAATTTCAATATACTCATCAACCATAATTATAAGTTACATTATTTATCATTATTAATAGTTTTTATTAACTATAAAGATTATAATAAAAAATATGAAAACTGAAGATATACTAGTTGAACTTAAAGATTTATCCTCAAATTCTCAGGTTACAACAGAAGAGCTAATGAAAATACTTAAAAAATATGCTCGTATCATATCAGTTCAGGATTTAATGATGGCTTCAGTGCGTATGAGAAAAGATGGAGAGTTTGTTCAAACTCAATATCGTGAAAAATTCTTAAAAATATATATTAAATATTTTTTAATGCGCATGAAAGAAGTAAAAGAAAATGATTATTATATAAACAAACCTATTGATAAAATTGCATTCGACGAATCATTTCCCATGCTTAAAAGAACTTTTGAAAAAGAAAGACTCGCTGATGATGATGAAGAAGATAAATTTCCATTAATTTATGTTATAACTGCCCTATACACTACATTCATTTTAGAAGAACCAATACATCCAGTTGGAAGTGAATTTCCAGGAAATTTATCCGTTGAAGAAAAAAATGGAATATTTTATTGTCCGGTTAAAGAAAATCAGAAAGACAATATTAATGCAATCTGCAATTTATGTCTTGCCGAACAAACACCTGACATTTGAAATGAGAGGGATTAAATTAATGAATATTTGTTTATATGGATCTGGAAGTAGAAAAATCAGTGAAATTTACATCAATGAAACTTATAAACTAGGATGCGAACTTGCAAAAAGAAATCATATCCTTGTTTTTGGAGGTGGAAACACTGGGATAATGGGAGCTTGTGCAAAAGGAGTTCATGATAATAACGGGGCCTCCATAGGTATTGCACCAAAATGGATAAGTGAATTTGAACCATTATGTGAAAAATGCAGTGAATTTATTTATGTGGATTCAATGAATATGAGAAAAGAAAAATTTCTAGAAAAATCAGATGCATTCATAATTTCACCAGGAGGAATAGGAACATTAGATGAATTTTTTGAAGTGCTAACCCTTAAAAAATTAAAACAACACAATAAACCCATCATAATTTTCAATATAAATCATTTTTATGATACAATGCTTAAAATGATTAATGAAATGGATGAACAAGGTTTTTTATATAAACAAGAAGAAATATTTAAAGTAGCAAATACAATCGATGAAATATTTAATTATATATAAAAATGTGAAAAATATGAAATCTATAGATGATCTAAAAAAAAAATTTAATTTTGAAAAGCCTCCTAGAATTTCATTTAAAAGAAGTGTAATAATATTCATATCCAATATTTTAGGAATATATTTAGTTAGTTTTATTGGACTTGGAGTTGAATTAAGCTATTTTGATGATATTTTATTATTTGTAATTTTCATAAGTATTATTAATGCATTATTATGGCCTATTTTAACAAAAATATTACAACCTTTCCTCATTTTAACTTTTGGTGTGGGAACAATAATATTAAATGGACTTATACTTCAAATTTTCGCCCCATTATTTGGTCTTAAAATAAGTGGAGCTTCAATAATTCTACTGCCTTTAGCAATAGCATTTATAACAACAATACTTTCAACATTACTCACAATTGAAGATGAAGGTTCATTTTACAGATCAGTTTATAATGATGCGATAAAAAAAAGAAAAGAAACAATAAAAGAATATCCGGGATTAATTATAGTGGAAATTGATGGTCTTGCATATGATGTGTTAAAAGAAGCTATTGATAAAAATATAATGCCCACAGTTAAATCATTAATTGAAAATGAAACTCATACTCTTAGAAAATGGGAAACCGATTTATCCTCACAAACTGGTGCAAGTCAGGCAGGAATATTGCATGGAAATAATGAAAATATCACTGCATTCAGATGGATTGAAAAAGAAAATAATAATCAGATGATGCAATGCTCAGGTATAAATAATGTTAAAATCCTTGAAGAAAGAATATCTGATGGTGACGGATTATTAGTAGATAATGGAGCAAGTAGATCCAATTTATTCTCAGGTGACACTGATAATGTAATTTTCACTTTCAGTAAATTTTTAAGCTTAAAAACATTATATAACAAAGCATGGTATTCTGTATATTCAAATCCAACAAATTTCGCAAGAATACTTGCATTATTCATTGCAGAAATGGTTTTAGAAGTCATATCTCAAATAAAACATAAAGTTAAAAATATCCAACCACGTATTAACAGAGGAATAACATATATCCCCGTAAGAGCAGGAACCAATGTGTTTATGAGAGAAATAAATACTTCAACTTTAATTGGAGATATGATGATTGGAGATATTGATGTTGCATACTCCACATACTTAGGATATGATGAAATAGCACATCATTCAGGAGTTCGGGATGAGGATGCATGGTTTGCTCTTAAAGGAATGGATAAACAAATCAAACGTCTTATAAATACAAACAAATACATTCCAAGAAAATATCAATTTGTTATCCAATCAGATCATGGACAAACAAACGGAGCAACATTCAAACAAAGATACGGAGAATCATTTGAAGATTTAGTTAAATCACTACTTCCAAAAGACATGAAAATGTATGCAAAAATGTCTTCAAATGAAGACCACAATGCAGAATCATTCGTTCCATTCTCAAAAAGAAAACAAAGAAAAGAAGAACAAATAGAAGAAGAATTAGGTGATTCTGAAGTTATCGTACTTGCTTCGGGAAATCTTGCAATGATATATTTAACCCAATGGCACCACAGACTAACCTACGAAGAAATAACCAAATTATTCCCGGAACTAATACCTGGAATTATAAATAATCCATATATTGGATTCATATTAGTTAAATCCTCCATAAACGGAGATATGGTTATTGGTAAAAACGGAACATATTACCTAGACAAAAACGAAATAGAAGGAAAAAATCCTCTAGAAGGATTTGGAGACAACATTGTTCAACATTTAAAAAGAAACAGTTCATTCAAATACACCCCAGACATACTGGTAAATAGTTTTTATGATAGTGAAAAAGACGAAGTTTGTGCTTTTGAAGAACTAATTGGAAGTCATGGGGGAGCAGGAGGCAGTCAAACAGAACCATTCATATTATATCCGAAAGATTGGGATGTAAGTGATGAAGAAATCATCGGAGCAGAAAACATTTACAAAATATTAAAAGAGAACCTTTTAAAATTAAAAGAAAACGGATAAAAAAAATGATACCTAGCGACAGTGAAATATTAAAAATAACCGAAAAAATAGAACATGCGGGAAACATAGATATTAAAAAAACAATAGAAAAAACAGCAACTGCAGGTTATCTAGGGGAAAAACATTTTTATTGTACAGTCATAGAAGAAGGAGGAATGACACATACAGTTCCTGAAATTCTAGGCGACTTACATAAAACACAACCCCTAGACAATCTTTATTTTGATATAATTTCAAAAGCCCTTGATCATGACGGAATTTATATTTCACTTGCATACACCAGTGCAAATTTAATACTACCTGATGAAAACTGTGAAAAAATAATTGAATATGATGACTATGACCTGGATGAAGATGAACTGGAATACATGGTAGAATATGCTTTAATAACTGCAGATAATGTTTGGAAGTTTAAAATTTATGCTGAAGAAGGTATTGCAGGCCATGAACGAACCGAAGATGTTGGTTTGATGATAAATATTATTGATGGTGAATATAAAGCATATTTTGCTCTTAGATCAACTGACCAGTGCATGTCAAGTTTCAGAGTACTTCCTTTCAGCAAAAATTATCAAAAAGAACATCCATTATCATTAAAAAATCCAATTAATAAACTTTTAATTAAAATGATTGATGAAAACATAGTTTTAAAAGATTAATCAAGTTCATCAGAAGGTATACGATAAAAAGGATCTTTTAAAACATCTACCTGAACAAATTCATCATTCTCATTCAGTAAATCAGAACAATCAGAACTTAAATGACTTAAATATACTTTTATACCTTTTTTTGAATATCTCTCAACAACTTCACCAACACTAACTATTGCAGATTGATCTGTAATTCTTGATTGTAAAAAATTAATAACAACTGCATCAACATCTAAATCAAAATCAAAAGATTCTTTGAAGTTAGTAGTGCTTGCAAAAAATAATGGTCCCCTAATTTCATAATATTGAACATTATTCTCCTCATCAAAAGAAGGAACAACCCATATTCTTTTAGATGCTTGCCAAGCCACATTTAAAGCTGATATTATAACTCCAATTAAAACTGCTATTGCCAGATTATTAAAAACAACTGTTATGACCGTTACTATCACCATTACTATTTGATCCATTTTCGGAACATGTTTTAGCATTTTTAAACTTGACCATTTAAATGTGTTAATTGCAACAATAAACATAATTCCCACTAGTGCTGCAACCGGTATTGAATCTATTAATAATGAACCATAAAGGATTAATAGGATTAAAATAATTCCTGCTGTTATTCCACTTAAACGTTTCCTACCTCCAGATTCAATATTCACCATGGTTTGTCCAATCATTGCACAACCTCCCATTCCCTGGAAAAATCCGCAAAAAGAATTGGCAATTCCCTGAGCTATACTTTCACGGTTTGGTCGTCCACGGGAATCAGTCATTTCATCAACCACATTTAATGTAAGTAATGTTTCAATAAGACCTACTGCTGCCATCAGCAGAGCATATGGAAATACTATTATCAATGATTCAAGGGTTATAGGCACCATTGGGATGTGAAATGGCGGGAGTCCTGCGGAAACACTTGCAATATTTCCAATTGTTTTTGTTTGAAGAGAAAAGATTAATGAGATAATTGTAACAACAATTATTGATATTAGTGCACTTGGAACTTTTTTGGTGAACTTTGGCAGAAAATACATTATAATCATACTTATAATAACCAACAGCACCATTATAATTAATGGTATACCACTCATCCATGCTCCATTAGCTAATTTAAATTGGTTGAATTGTGATATAAATATAATAATAGCTAATCCATTTAAAAATCCATAAACAACAGATTGTGGAACTAAACGTATGAATTTAGCTAGTTTTAAAAGACCTACTAGAATCTGTATTAATCCCATGAGAATAACTGCTAAATATAAGTATTCAACACCATGTGTAACAACAAGAGCCACACTTACAACTGCCACACTTCCAGCAGCACCACTAATCATTGCAGGACGACCTCCTAAAAGAGCTGTGATTAGACAAATCATAGCTGCTGTGTAAATTCCAGTTAATGGATCTAAATGTGCTACAATTGCAAATGCAATGCATTCTGGCATTAATGCAAAAGCTGTTGTTAAACCAGATAATAATTCATCTTTAATAATGTTTGGTGAATATTCTTTTAATATTTCCATTAAAAAAAACCCTTTTTTAATTTTTTTATCTTAAAAAAAATAATGTGATGATGTGTTGGATTTATATTTAACTTAAAACTTCTTTTATGAAGTATTCGTGAATTAATGTGTCTTGTGTTAGTTCTGGGTGAAATGAAATTGCTATATTATGTCCTTGTTTTATAGCTATTATTTCATCGTTAAGTTTTGATAATATTTGAATATCGTTTTTTGAATTATCAAATGATTCTAATGTTGGAGCTCTAATAAATATTCCAAGATATTCTTGGCCGAATATTTCTATTGGAGCTTCAAATGAGTCTTTTTGTCTACCATACCGATTTCTTTTAACTGTAATATCCATTAATCCAAGTAGTGGTTGGTCAAAGTCTGTTTTTTTACCTAATAATACCATTCCTGCACAGGTTCCAAAGACAGGTATGTTTTTGTCTTTTATGACTTTGTCTATTCCTCTTTCATGGATTAGTTTACCTATGACTGTGCTTTCTCCTCCGGATATTATTATACCGTCACAGGTTGCTACGTCTTCTGCGTATCTTACTGGTTCAACTTCGATATTGGCATTTATATTTTTTATTGCTTTTTTTGTTATGTGAAGGTGTTCTGATACTGCACCTTGCAAGTTTAATATTCCTATTTTTGTCATTTTGAAAAAATCCTGTAAAATTTTGGTTGTTTTGTATGGTTTTAAAAAAAAAATAATTGTATTAAGAAATAATTCTATGTTTATTTCTTAATGGATGCTATTGCGCTTTGTGCGCCTGATTTTACAAAGCCGCTTTCGTCATCTAGTAGTTTTTCTAGTGCTGGTATTGCTTTTTCATCTCCAAGATTTCCTAGTGCCCATGCAGCTGCTCCTCTTACTCTCCAATCTTCATCGGATAATGTTTCAATTAGAGGATCTACTGCTGGTTGGCCCATTCTTGAGAGTGCTGTTGATGCTTCTCTTCTAACTAGTTTGTTATTGTCTTTTAATGTTAGAATTAATGGGTGAATTGCTTTTGGGTCATTGATTGCTCCTAATAGTGTTGCTGCATTTAATCTTATTTGTTTTTTTCTGTTGGATAATGCTGAAATTAAAGGGTCTATTGCTTCGTCAGCTCTTAATTCTAATTCTCCCATTGCATCTTCAACAACAAAATCATCTTTATCATTTAATAGTTCTATTAATTCATCGATACTTTTATCCATTTTTATCCCCTCTTTAAATTAAGGTTATAAGTTATTTTTGTAAGTACTAGGATTTATATTTAATTTTGTATAAAAATATTTCGATACTATACGAACAAATTTAAAATTATTAATAATATAACTATCATATGATAGTAATATACTAAAAAAAAATTGTAATAAAAAAAGGACAATAATAATATGTACAAAATTGCAATAATAAGTGGAGACGGAATAGGAAAAGAAGTAATGTCTGCTTGCGAATATTTACTTGATAAACTAGATTTAAATTTTAGTTTCAAATATGGTGAAGCAGGATATGAATGTTTTAAAAATAATGGAATAACATTACCCGAAGAAACAATAAAAATAGCAAACAAAAGTGACGCAGTACTATTCGGAGCATCAACATCAACACCAGGACAACCAAGCCCCATCATTAATTTAAGAAAAGCACTGAATGTATATGCTAATATAAGACCAATAAAATCATACAAAGGTGTGAAATGCATACGGGACGATATTGATTTTGTAATAGTGAGAGAAAATACAGAAGGATTATACTCACAAAAAGAATATGAAGAAAACAACAAATTAATAGCAGAACGAATAATAACTCACACAGCATCCGAAAGAATATCAAAAGCGGCATTCCACCTATGTTTAAAAAGAGGGCAAAGTAAAGTAACCTGTGTTCATAAAAGTAATGTATTAAAAAAAACCGACGGTATTTTTAAAGAAAGCTTCTATAAAATTGCTAAAAACTATCCACAAATAACCACCGAAGACTATTATGTTGATGCAATGGCAATGTACCTTTTAACACAACCTCAAAACTTTGAAGTAATTGTTTCAAGTAATCTATTTGGAGATATACTCTCAGATGAAAGTGCAGGACTTGTTGGAGGATTAGGACTTGCACCATCAGGAAACATAGGTGATCATAATGGATTATTTGAACCCGTGCATGGTTCAGCACCAGACATTGCAGGTAAAAACATTGCAAACCCATGTTCTATGATTTTATCAGCAGCAATGATGCTGGATTACCTTGGAGAATGGGAAATTTCAAATAATATAAAAAAAGCAGTTGAAAAAGTAATCGCAGAATGCAATATAAGAACTCCTGATTTAGGAGGCACATCAACAACAATGGAAGTTACAAAAGCAATAACCAAGGAGCTAATATAAAATGTTAAATATCACAACCTTTCTAGATGCAAATTCAAAACGCTTAGATAAAAAAGTATTATATAACCCAACAAATGGTGAAAAATACACTTCCAAAGAAATATTATCAATCATATCCGAAATTGGGAGAAAATTAAAAGAATTAAATGTGAAAAAAGAAGATCGTGTTTTAATTTATTTGAAAAACTCCGAAGAATACTTATTCTCACTTTTCGCAATTTGGAGAATCGGAGCAATTGCAATACCTACAAATCGTATTTTCACACAATCCGAACTTGAATACATTATAAAAGACTCACAGGCAAAATTAATGATTACTGACACTGAAGGTGAAAAATTAGTTAATATTAACACATATATCCCTGAAAATATACAGGAATTTAAAAACTGTGAAATTCTACAAGCAGAAGCAACACAATGGGATGATTTATGTCAATTACAATACACATCAGGAACCACCGGAAAACCTAAAGGAGCAATGCTCACCCATGGAAATTATTTTACAGCAATACATAATGAATGTGATGTGTTAACCTTAAAACAAGATGATGTTTTCCTAGGAATATATCCAATGGCACATGTAGGTTTATCATGGGCAATATCCGCATTAAGAGCAGCGGCATACTACATCCTAATTGAACAGTTTAACATAAATGAATATCTGGAACTATGTGAAAAAGAAAAGGTAACAGTTTTAACAGGGATGCCTCCAGTAATACATACATTAACAACAATGGATAAACGTGAAGAATTAAAAACTGTCCGAGAAATAATATCCGGTGGAGGTCCACTTCACAAAAAAATATGGAAAGATTTCCATCAAAATTACCAGATTCCAATAATAAATGCATATGGATTATCCGAAACAATAGTAATTGGAACAGGAACAGTAATTAGACCCGAAGATTATCGTGAAGCAGACAGATTTGAAAGTGTAGGTCATCCAGTTTGTTTTTCAGAAGTGAAAATTGTAGATGAACAAGATTACAATAAAACATTACCAAAATATGAACAGGGTGAAATTGCACTTAGAGGACCTGCTGTTGCTAAAGGATACTGGAGAAATATTGAAAAAACAAAATCCACATTTCTTGATGACGGATGGTTTTTAACCGGAGATATCGGATATCTTGATGAAGATAATCGTTTATTCATAACTGATAGGAAAAAAGACATGATTGTGATGAGCGGATGGAAAATTTACCCTACTGAAGTGGAAGAAGTCCTAATAAAATACCCTGAAGTTAAAGAAATAGCTATTTTTAGTATAAATGATTGTCATAGAGGAGAAATACCTGTTGCTGCAGTTGTTTGGAAAAACAAAAGTGATGTTGATGGATTACTTGAATATGCACATGAAAACTTATCCAGATATAAAATTCCACGTGAAATTTATGATTTAGATGAACTCCCAAGAGTAAATGGTTGGAAATTACTTAGAAGAGAACTTAGAGATATGTTTAAAAATTAAAAAAGAAAATAAGAATTATTATATTAATTTAAAAAAACAAAAATATGTTTTTTTACAATATATTAATTCTTAATGCACCATCAAATAAACTGCCACCATACTAGGTATTGCAATAATAATTGTATTACGTACCATTCTCAGACGATGTCTTCTCCATTCTTTCGGTTAATTCCTTGGTTTTCGGTATTTTCAAAGCAGACAGAATAATACTAGCTGAAAGGAAAATGAAATAAGCATTAATAATAAATAAATATCCTGCTCCAAGAAGCATATCCAATCTTCCATTTGCAATTGCATAACCGCAAGTACATAATGGAGGCATAAGAGCGGTTGCAATTGCAACACCCGGTATAACAGTATTTGTTTTATCCAATCTGGTTTGCCCAATAATTCCCGCAATTCCACCGAAAAATGCAATTAACACATCAAAAAAAGTAGGTGATGTTCTTGCAATTAATTCTACAGTTGGTTCTTTAACTGGAGATAGAAAGAAATAAATTGTAGAAGCAAGAATACTAATTCCAATCTGCAATCCAAAACCAATCATATGGTTACGAAGCAAAGAATAATCTGCAGATACATTCCCATATGCAGAAGCAAGAATACTTCCCATTATAGGTGAAATCAGCATAGCTCCAATAATCACTGCTGTTGAACTCATATTAAGACCAACAGATGCAATTATCATTGCACATACCAACACACACATATTAGTTCCGGTAACTTGCCCTCCATCAAGAAGACGTGTACGAATCTCTTCATGTGATGCTGAATCCTCTGATAATGAAAATGCTTTTTTAATTTTAGCATTTATTGATTCTTTTTGATTTTTAACACTCTTAATTTACCAGTTCCAATTATTATCATGGAAAACATTTATTCCTTATAAATCATGGTTCCAATACCATCAGTTGTAAAGACTTCTAAAAGCAATGAATGTTTTTTACGTCCATCAATAATATGGCAGGATTTAACTCCTTTTTCAATTGCTTCAACACAAGTTTCAATTTTAGGAATCATACCTCCAGAAATAATTCCTTCTTCTATTAAATCTGCAACTTCATCAGTGCTGATTTTTTTAATTAATGAATTAGGATCATCAGGATTTCTCAATACTCCTGGAACATCAGTTAATATTATTAATTTTTCAGCTCCAATTGCACTTGCAATTTCTCCCGCAGCAGTATCAGCATTTAAATTTAAACTAGATCCACTTTCTGAAATACCAACTGGTGAGATTACTGGAATGTAATTATTATCTAAAAACATTTCAAGTAAATCAGAGTTTACACAATCAACTTCCCCTACAAGACCTAAATCAACAATTTCATCATCTATTTTACTGGCTTCTTTTTTATGAGCATAGATTAAACTGGAATCTTTACCAGATAAACTTATTGCATCACCATCATGTTTAATGAGTTCTGATACAATTTCTGTTGATATTTTACCAACAAGTACCATTTCAATGATTTCCATGGTTTCTTCATCAGTTACTCTTAATCCTTTGATGAATTTTGATTCCTTTCCTAATTTATCCATTGATCTGGAGATTTCAGGTCCTCCACCATGAACTATTAATGGTTTCATTCCAACATATTTCAACAATACTGTGTCTCTGGCAGTTGAAGATTTTGCATCTTCATCTACCATTGCATGTCCACCATATTTAATTAAAATTTTTTTATTATGAAATTTTTTAATATATGGTAGTGCTTCAATTAAAACATCTATATCTTTCAATTTAATCACTTGTTATTTAATATCAATTTTAATATATTTATAATAATTATTAATAGTAAAAAATTAATTGCCTTATATTTTTATATTATATTAATATTATAAATATTTATTATGTCCGAGATGAATAATCTTAAATCCTATTTGAAAAATAATGGTGCAGATAAAATTGGTTTTGCTAATGTTGAAGGTCTTGCAAATGAATTTATTGATTTACCCTATGGAATCAGCATTATTTTAAAATTAAAACCAGAAATAATTCAAATGGTTGAGGATGAAGATTATAAATCATACTGGAAAAGTTTCCATTCAGAAATAGATAGAATAACTGAAATAGCTTTAAAAGGTGAAGAATACATTAAAAAACTTGGATATAACGCATTTGCTCTTACAATGAAACGAAACGAATGTGATATGAAAAAATTATTAAGTATACTACCATATAAAACAATAGCTACAAAATCAGGATTAGGATGGATTGGAAGATCAGCATTATTTGTAACAAAAGAATATGGTTCAGCTGTAGTGCTTGGAGCAATACTCACAGACATGCCATTAGAATTTGGAACTCCAATAACCGACAGTGAATGTGACGACTGCACAAATTGTCAGGAAGCTTGCCCAGTAAATGCTATAAATCCACAAAAATGGAATAATCGCCTTAAAAGATCAGATATTATTGATATTGAAAGTTGTAAAACATATATTATTGACCAATACAAAGCAGGACTCGGATGCACCAAATGCATGAGCGAATGCAGATTAACACAGGAATATTTAAATGAAAACTAATCTTATTATTGAACCCCTCCGGCTTAAAGAAACCGGAGAATTCTTGCACAATAATGTTAAAAAAAAAAGATAAAATAATAAATAGATTATTATCACAATATACCTTGCAAAATCAGAATAATATATAAATGTAAACTTACACTTAGAAAAAAAAAGCCATAAAAAAAAACTAATAGTAATATACAATATCAAAATTATTGTAATTAAAAAAAAAAATTAATCCTCCATTTTTTTTAGAAAAAAAAATAATAGAGGATGTTAATGAAAGATTCACATTTTTTATAAACCCATTTTAAATTTGAATCTGTATTCTTGATTTACAATTTCCATTCCTTCAAATGATCCTTTTAATATTTCTGCAACTTTTTGTAGGTCTTGTGCTGTTATTTCACTACCATTTGCGATTGGTGAGAAAAAGGTAATCTCATCATCTGTGATAAGGTAGTTAAGTAGTTTTGTATTTTCTTTTTGGTATTTTTCAACAATGATTAAAATTTCTTCTTCTATTGCTTTATCTAAGTTTACCATTATTATCACCTCTTACTCATTAAGTATAATAAAGACATATATAAACTTTTATACTATAAATTATTGTTTAGTTAAATACATACCATTTAGAAAATTCCAAATAATTAAAGTGTAAACTGAAAGTCTTTCAAAAACAGGTACGAAGACAGGGACAAACCCATGAAAATAAATGCAAAATTCATAAAACCTGACAATGGAGAATTTAAATTTAAAATTCCAAGTTCAAAAAATAGTATGGAAAATATAAGTGTTAATGAAAAAAGTTGAAGAAATAACCTCTGCCACAATATACAATAAAGCAGCTACAATTAAAATATATCCTGCAACTTTAGATTCTATAACTTATAATCCGAATTTTTTATTAAAATATTTTTCTTTTAAATCAAAATTAAGTTCATCAATATCGGCACCATCGAAAGCTTTCAATAAATATTTATATGAAATCTTTTTAGGCACAGTAATATCAGTAATATGTGATTTATTCCAGATTTTATTGAATTTTTTCTTTAAATTTCCAAAATCAAATTTATCAATTACATTTTTTAAATTGATAATGTTTGCTTCATTAATAACAACATAATTAGAATATTCCTCATGAGTTAAAGATATTGGATTTAATGATAATATGTAACGTTGCAAATCATAGTCAAGGAATGATTCATAATCATCATAGTATGCATAAACATGTGATTTAGCTGATAATCCTTCAATAAATACTAAAAATTTATTTGAAATTAATGCTCTTGAAATTATTTCATCACAGAAATTTAAAGCTGTTTCAAAAGTATCTTGATTTGAATTTTCAAAATAATTTTCACAATCTTCAAAACTAAATACCACTAAAGCAAACATGTATAAATCTATCCATTCATTTTCTTTTAAAAAGTCATTTGCTTTTTTGGTTAATTTTATCTCTTCGGATGAAGTATTTTCAGTGTTAATATTATGTTTATTTAAAACAGGATGTAATCTTTCTATTAATTCTTGTTTTTTACCTGAAACCTTAAGATTATGTTCCCTAAGCATTTCTTTTAGCTCAGAAACTGTATGTTTAAATAAATCTTCAATATCAACCAGATTATCATTGGAGGGATTTGAACTTGGTTCTAAGTATCCTTGATTTGTTAAGTATTCAATACAAGATTCAGTTGAATTGAATGTTTTAAAATTACCTTCATTTATTATATGTTCTAATTCATAACCATTGTTTAAAAAATTTAATACATTAAATACATCTAATTTTTCATCGCTCACTTAAACACCTTTAATAGTTTAATGATAATATTAAAAATTACCAATAAAAAAAATATTATTTTAAAAATTAAGTTTAATTTAATACTATTTTATATTTCTTTTTTCGTTAATTTATAATTTTGCTTAAAAAGTTATGTTGAAAAAAATAATATTATTTAAAAAAGAGATAAATTAATATTAAATAGGAAATATTTCTTTAATAATTAATTTATAGTTGATTATAATGTAATTATAGAAATTATGAATAAACATGAGAGGATTAGGAATAATAGCCTATATGGTTTTTGATTGGATAATTTGCGATTTTTGTATAATAGGATTGCTGCTGTTATTGTTAATATGAAATTGAGGATTGTGAATATGAATAACATTAGAAATATCTCCTTTTTAATTTATTTTTTTATTTAAAATAGATTTAAAAATATTATACATGCGTCTTGATTGATTTTTTTTACTTGGATATGTTTTTGCAAAGATTTTCATTAATTCTGAAATATTGGCATTTGGATTTTCCTGAGTTAATTCTTCTGCAATGTTTTGAAGGCTTTTTGGCGGTATTTTTGAATTCCAAACTTCCATGAAAACTTTTTTAATAAGTTTTCTTGTTCTTGGGTCTTCTATTTGTTCAAAGGTAAATTCTTCTTTTAAATGATATTTAACATATTTAACATAGTGACTGTCGTCTTTTTCATATAATGGATGGACGTTTGATCCGAATTCATCGAAATATTTTTGAACTTCTTTTAATATGAATCTGCGTGGAACAAAATTAGGGTTTTTTGCTTCTTGTTCTATGTTTCTTGGTTTGATTTTTAAATACATTTGCCCATTATGAATGTATTCTCCATTTATCACAACTCCTTCTAGGAGTTTTCTTTGATTGTTTTTATAGTATTCTTGATTGATTTTTTCTAATAATAATTTAATTTCTGAGATTGCATCATATAATGAGGGGAAAGTTTTTTTAGAGGAAATTGTGTAATTTATTAGTTTTTGGTTTCTATAGCAGTTTCTTATTATGAATGAATTATCTTTTGATGATTTTATTATCATATATATTGAATCTGGGGTTTCAAATGCCATTAAATCTGAATCACATTGTAATAGTTTGTAATCTAGGAATTTTTCATCAATATATGCTCCTATTAGTTTAATGTCGATGTAGGTGTCAATGTAGGTTATTTCATGTTTATTTAATACACCGTATAGTTCAAACATTAATGTGTCGTTGTAATGTTCTGGATTTTTGAAGAATTCGTTTATGGGTTTTTTATCTATTAATTTGTACATGTCTTGTATGTGTTGGTCTGCTACTGCTTGTGATCTTGTTTTTGGGATGATTTCAATTGAGTTTCCTTGATTGTCATTGAGGGAGTATATGATTAGACATGTTCCATCTAGTTTTTCTTGGCAATGATATAATATTTGGTCTGAATCTTCTTTTAGTTTGTGTCTGCGATCCCAGTAGTGAATTTTTGGAAATGATTGTACAAATTGTTCTGTTTGTATTGTTTTTCCATTTTTCATTGTGATTTGGGTTATTACTAGGGATCCTAGGTATTGGTTTGCTTTTCTTGATATGAATCCTTCTATTATGTTTTCTTGTGGTGTTTTTGCTTTGAATTTTGTTAGGTGTTTTGGTTTTATTTTGTTTTGAAAATATTTTTCACATAGTTTTTCTTTCATTTAAATTTCACCTTTTTTTGCTTATTATTTTTTTTATAATTTACAATATTTTTGATAAAAAAATATTATTATTTGATGATAATGTTGCTTTTGGTTAGTTATCATCATATAATAAAGTAATATGATTAAGTAAGTATATATAATAGCTAGTTTCAAATTATAGCAATTTTACAAAGTCATAACAATATTATGAAGTCATACAACTTTTTTTTTAAAAAAAGTATTGAAATTAATAAAATTTTATTTTTAATTTAATTAATATAATTATCATTGAAAACAAAAATAGAGAGATTAACTTGAGATAATGATTATAATAATGTTTTTGTATAAATATGATGTAATTTCGAGGTTTTTGTGAAAAAAACAATTATCTGTTGTATACTTTATAACATTATGATTCAGCAAAAAAATAATCTTGGCTTATATTGAATTATTGATTGATAATTTAATATATATTGGAAAAATCTATTTGAAATATTATGCCCCATTATAATTTAATGATATCATACTTCAAAAAAAGCACTGTTCAATATGATGAGTATATATGAAAAAAATAAAAAATAGTGATAGATGTAATTTTACACCTATCTTTTAACTTTAGCAGTCTTTTTAACAATAAGTTTACCATAAGATACCTGATATTTAACCTTTTTACCAACCTTAAGTTTCTTTAAAACTTTCTTCTTAATAGTAACTTTAGCAACACCATTAGATTTGGTTTTTGCACTATATTTTTTACCATTAAATTTGAAAATAATCTTTTTACCACTTAAAGCCCTATTCGCCTGTTTTAAAGTTGCCTGCAATACTAATTTCTTAGCAGATTTTTTAACTTTAACTGATTTTAAAGTTAAAGTTGTTTTTAATACCGGTACAGGAGTATCTTGTGAGAAATTAAATATATTATTACTACTTGCCGGTTTATATATAGCGTTTCCATTATATATTACTTTAATTTCAACAATACCTGTTAAAGCAGTAGTAATAAGATATGATCCATCATTTAATGTTGTGACATTTTGTGCAACACCCTCATTAATCATATAATTAATAATTGCATTACTTATAGGATTAACACCGTCAGTTAATTTAATTAAAATCTTACCTTTTTCCGGTGAAGAAATATTAATAACACTATCCTTTAATGTCGGAGTTACATTAGGGAAATTAAATGTTTTAACAGCATTAGATGATTCATAAGTACTATTTCCATCATAAACAACTTTAATTTCAACATTACCAGTTAAATTGGTGGTAATAAGATATGTTCCATCGTTTAATGTAGTAACACTATTTTCAACTCCATCATTAATTGTATATTTAATATTAGCTCCTGAAATAGGATTAATACCATCTGTTAATTTAATAAGGATTTTTCCATTTTCAGAAGAGCTGATAATAATAACACTATCAATTAATGAAGGCACATCGTTTGAGAAATTAAATATTCTACTATTATTTGCAGGTTTATAAGTATTATTTCCATCATAAACAACTTTAATTTCAACAATACCTGTTAAAGCAGTGGTAATTACATAAGTTCCATCATTTAAAGTAGTGGCAGTTTGTTCAGGCCCATTATTAATACTATATTTCAATGTCGCACCTGAAATCGGATTATTCTCATCAGTTAAGCTAATTATAATTTTGCCTTTTTCAGGGGAATTGATAACTATAAATGTTGGTGCTTGTTCAAGGAAATTGAATACTTTAGTTTTGTTTGCTGCTTTATAAGTAGTATCTCCCTCATAGTTAACTTTAATTTCAACATTACCAGTTAAATTAGTGATAATAGTGATTGTACCATCATTTAAAGTAGTGGCAGTTTGTTCAGGCCCATTATTAATACTATATTTCAATGTCGCACCTGAAATCGGATTATCACCATAAGTTAAACTAATAATGATTTTACCTTTTTCAGAAGAACTAATATTAATAACACTATCAATTAATGTTGGTTCAATTCTTGGAGTTACTGTGAAAATATTACTTATAGCATTTGCACTAGCATATTGATTTGTTTCATTGAAAGTTAATTTTGCACTATATTCACCCGGATTTAAAATTGGCGCTATTGTTTTCACACCTTTTCCATTTTTAACTTCAACTGTGTAGCTTTGATTACCAATAAGTACGATTACATTACCATTGAATTTATCTCCTTGTTTAAGTTCTTTTACAATAATTTCAACAGAAGATCCACTGGCAAAATCATCAACAGATAATTCAAATTCTAGTTCAGATAATATTTTATTTGAATCATCAACACTTACACCTTCAATAGTATCATCAATAAATCTGGTATTGGTAATGTTTACATTATCATCCTTGATAGAGTAGAATGCACTACCATTCTTAGCATTATTTTCTTTAAATTGAGAATCTGTAATTATTACAACAGCATTTAAATTAACTATTGCTCCACCAATTGCATTTTCACCAATAGCTGAATTGTTTTCAAATGTGGAATTGTTTATAACTAATTGATTGTCAAGTTGCATTATTGCCCCACCAAGACTTCCTAAACTTCCATTAGCTGTGTTGTTTGCAAATATTGAATTTAATATGTATAATTTTCCAATATCCTCTATTGCTCCCCCAGCAGCATTTGAATTTCCAATAGCCTGATTAAATATTATATAAGAGTTTGTAATATTTACATCTTCCAGATTATAGATTGCTCCACCATGAGAAATATTACCCATAGCCTGATTATAAGATAAAACAGATTCATCAATTATTAATATACCCTCATTATAGATTACTCCACCATGAGAAATATTACCTATAACCTGATTATAAGATAAAACAGATCCATTGATTATTAATATACTATTTTCATTATAGATTGCTCCACCATTACCATTATTTCCAGATACATAATTATATAAAATTTCACAATCAATAATAGTCACATTAGTTTCGTAATTAAATATTGCACCACCTTGATTAGCATGATTATTTACCAAATTAGTTGAAATCAATGTTAATATAGCATATTCATTATAAATTGCTCCACCACCATATTCATAATCTGATCTATTAGCAAAGTTATTGTTAAATGTAGAGTTAATTATTGTTAAATTAATACAATTGTAGATTGCTCCACCAGAAGCATAATCTCCATCAGCAGTGTTGTTGGTAAATATGGATTCTATTATTATTAAATTATCATCATTAAGTATTGCTCCACCAAATTCCCCATGATTATTTAAAAATCTAGTGTTAGTTATTATAACATTTGGATTTTGAGGAATTTCATTTAACATGTTTGCTTCTAAATACAATGCTCCACCCTGATATGCAGTGTTATTAGTGAATGTGGAGTTAGTTATTATAACATGAGCATTATAACAATAGATTGCACCACCACGACTACTTTTAGCTGTATTATTGGCGAATATGGAATTAATTATTGTTAAATTACCATAACCTGTGATTGCACCACCATCACCACCATTTATACGATTATCTTTAAATGTGGAGTTGATTACTGTTAAATTACAATAATTACCATTGAAGACTGTACCCATATAATCTGCACTGTTATTGGTTAATGTGGAATTAATTATTGATAAACTACCTTTATTATAAATCATCCTCTCATCTGCAGTGTTGTTGCTTATTGTAGAGTTCAATATTGTTAAAGTACCATCATTATAAATTATACCCTCATCTGAATGCCCATTTATAATTTTTAGATTTTTAATTATTAAATGTGCATTATTAATAAGAGATAATATTCTAGCACTTTTATTTCCATCAAGATTATATCCATTACCATCAATAATAAAAGTATTATTTTTAAGAATACTACCATCAATTACGATAAATTCCATTAAATCATTATTTGAATCATGCATATAATTTTTATCTAATTTTATCTCATAATTATAGTTATAAATATTTTCAACTATCATTACATATAAATTATAAAATGAATCAGGTTCAGATATTATAATCTCCATTTCCTGAGGAGTTATAGCAGAATATTCATCATTTCCATTGAAACTGATTGTAGCATTATATTTTCCATGATTTAAACTGGAATTTACTTGTTCAGTTTTACCAAATCCATCAATTAAACATACAGTATAATTTTCGCCAGCAACAGTTACAGTAACATTACCATTAAATCCTCTACCATTATTTAATTCTAATACAATAAATCTTATGCCTGATTCATTAGGTTCAAAAACAGTCGCTATTGCAAATATTGGAGGATTAATGAATTTATTTGTATTATCTGCTGTGATGCCATAGACAGTGTTGTTAATGAATACATTATTCTGGATAATTATATTATCAGTATTTTTTGTGAAAATAGCGCTGCCTATTGATGCATGATTATTTATTAATCTGGAATTAGTTATTATTAATTTATTATTATTGTAAATAGCACCACCATCATCATTTGCAGTGTTGTTTGTGAAGTTAGAGTTAATTATTGTTAAATCTCCTCCATAATTAATTATTGATCCCCCATCCATTTTTGCACTATTATTGCTGAATGTTGAGTTAATTATTGTTAAAATACCTATACCAGTATAAATTGCACCACCATTTCCAGATCCACCATTATTTGTGAATGAAGTGTTAATTATTTTTCCATTACCCCTATTAAAGATTGCTCCGGCATGCCAATATCCTTCATTATCGTTGAAAGCAGAGTTATAAAGTGATAATGTATTTAAATTATAAATTGCACCACCATTATATCCCTTATTATTGGAGAATATTGTATTATTTATAGTTAAATTGCCATTGTTATATATTACTCCAGAATATCTTTTCCCATTGTTTGTAAACAATGAATTGGTTATTGATAATGTTGCATTATTAAATATTGCACCACCTTCATCAGATGCGGAATTATTTGTAAAGTTAGAATTTATTATTTCAAGATTACCATCATTATATATTGCTCCACCATAATCTTCATAGGCATTTTCAAGTTTAAGATTTTTAATTATCACATGAGCATTGTTGACAATATCAAATATCCTACTGAAATGATTTGCATTCAGAGAATGACCATTACCATCAATAATGAAAACATTACCCTCAAGAGTATCACCATCAATAACAATATGTTTTCCAAAATCATAATTCGGATAATAATCATAATCATTATCTAATGTTATTTCATAAACCTGATTATTAATATTATAATTAATTTCATCAACCAATTTAGAAAATGTATTTTCCACTATTAAAATTTCAATGTTTTCAATGTTTACTGAAGGATATAAAATTGATCCCTGATAATTAATTGATACATTATATAATCCTGGAGTTAAAATAGAATGTATAACTTCACTTACACCATATCCATGATTAAGAGTAATAGTATAAGTTTCACCACAAATTGTTACATTAACATCATCATTGAAGAAATAATCATTATTAATCTCTTTTATTACAAGAACAGCGCCTTGTTGAGTGGAATTTATAAAACCATATACTTCAAATTCAGGAGTTGTTAATAAACGATTTGTATCATCAAGATATTTTCCATAAATAGTATCATTGACAAACATATTATATTGAATTAATACCGGATAATAACCTCTAGTGTAAATAGCATCTCCTGCAGTAGCAATATTATTAACAAACATGGAGTAAGTTACATTTAATGTATTTTCATTATATATTCCTCCACCACTTGATTTTGGATTATTTTTCTCAAATAATGTATTATTTACAGATAACTTTCCAGTATTATGTATAGCTCCACCATTAAAACTAGTTACAGTATTATATTTAAATGCTGAGTCTTCAATTTCTAAAGATCCCATATTAAAGATGGCACCACCATCACTTAATGCAGAATTATGAGTAAAATTACAATTAACTATTTTCAACTCGAATAAATAATTATATATTGCTCCAGCTTTACCTGCATTATTCATATCAAATAAAGAATTACTAACATTTAAATTACCTTCATTATAAATAGCACCACCATTATCAACTGAAGCAGTATTATTTGTGAAGTTAGAATTATATATATTCAATATCCTACCGTTATAAATTGCACCACCCTCATTCTTTGCATAATTATTATTAAATGAAGAATTGATAACGGTTAAATAACCCATATTATAAATAGCCGCACCATTATTTGCATTACCATTAATAATATTTAAATTTTTAATAATTACATTAGCATTATTGACAATATTAAATACTCCCGCAGTTCCATTACCATTAACAGCGTATCCATTACCATCAATAATGAAAACATTACCTTGAAGAGCCCTACCATCAATAACAATATTATTCACAGAATCAATATTTGAGTTATAAGTATAATTTGCACCTAATTTAAACTCATAAACCCCATTATCAATATTCATATCAATAAAAGATTGTAAAGAAATGAAAGTATTACCAACGAAAAATTCTACAACTTTTGGAGCGAACCGTGAAAATATATCTGAGCCATTAACACTTATTGTTGCATTATACCATCCGGTAGATGAAATGGCAGTTATATGTTCACTTAAACCAGTTCCATTAACCATATTGATAATATACTCCTCACCATTAATAACTACATTAACATTTTCATTAAAATTACGATTAGCAGTTTCAATTATAATAATTTTAGCATAAGATTGATTAGGATATAAAATCGCACTTATTTCAAATACTGGTTCATATACGAAATTGTTTGAAGAGCTAAGAGTTATTCCATAAACAGTATTATTTATAAAAAGGTTATTTTCAATATTTACACAGTAATTTTTAGTAGTGTAAATAGCTTCTCCTGACTGTGCAGCATTATCAAAGAATTTAGAGTAAGTTACTGTTAATTCATTTTCATTATATATTGCTCCACCTTTATCTTTCGCATTATTTTTTCTAAAGACTGTGTTATTTATACTCATTGTTCCTTTAGTATGTATAACTCCACCATTATATTGAGTTACAGTATTATTTTCAAATAATGAATTTTCAATCACCATAGTTTTTGGATTAGCTATTGCGCCACCATCTTTTAAAGCACTATTAGATGTGAAATTAGAATTAATAATTTTTGCATAATTATCATTATAAATCACACCACCATAACCATTTACATAATTATTTTTAAACAAAGACCCTGCGATGGCCAAATTACCGATATTATAAATAACTCCGCCAAGTGTATCATTAGTATTTGCACTGTTGTTAGTGAATGTGGAATTAATTATTGTCATCACATTTCCATTAAATATTGCTCCCCCATTTTTTAAAGCATTATTAGATGTGAAATTAGAATTAATAATTTTTGCATAATTATCATTATAAATCACACCACCATAACCATTTACATAATTATTTTTAAACAAAGATTCGGCAATAGTTAAATTGCCTCTATTATAAATAGCACCACCAAGTTTATTCACATTAACTGCACTGTTGTTAGTGAAACTAGAATTAATTATTGTCATCATATTTTCATTATATATTGCTCCACCATTATATTGAGTTACAGTATTATTTTCAAATAATGAATCTTCAATCACCATAATTTTCGGATTAAATATTGCTCCACCATCTTTTAAAGCACTATTAGATGTGAAATTAGAATTAAATATTTTCACATAATTATCATTATAAATCACACCACCATAACCATTTACATAATTATTTTTAAACAAAGATCCGGCAATAGTTAAATTACCGATATTATAAATAGCACCACCAAGTTTATTCCCATTAACTGCACTGTTGTTAGTGAAACTAGAATTAATTATTACCATCATATTTTCATTAAATATTGCTCCACCATTATTTGAAACAATATTATTTGTAATATTACAATTTAATAATGTTAAATTACCATTATTATAAATAGCACCACCATTATCAGAATAACCATTAACAATATTTAAATTTTTAATAATTACATTAGCATTATTAATAATATTGAAAATTCTAGCACTACCATTACCATTGAGTATATGATTATTGCCATCAATTATTAAAGTATTTCCATTCAAAAGATTTCCATCAATAACTATACCATTAATAGAATCAAAATTTGGAATGTAGTTATAATCTTCATTCAACATAATTTCATAGAAATGATTATTTATATTCTCAATGATTTCTTCATTTAAATTACTAAAAGAAACTGTTATTAAAAATTCACAAGTTGATGTTGATTGAAGGAACATTTCTGATCCATTGAAACTTACTGTTGCATTATACCATCCAAAAGATGAAATATTACTTATAATATTACTACCACTTCCATTAATCAAGGAGACAACATAATTTTCACCATTAATATTTACATCAACATCTCCATTAAAATTATCCAGATTAGCAGTTTCAGTTACAATAATTTTAATATATTGCTGATTATTATAAAAAATACCCTTTATTTCAAATACTGGCGTATTTGAGAATACATTTGTAGAACTGAGAGTTATTCCATAAACATTATTATTTATAAAACGGTTATTTTCAATAGTTACATTGCGAGTTTTAGTAGTGTAAATAGCTTTTCCTGAGTATGCAGCATTATCAAAGAATTTAGAGTAAGATACGGTTAATTCATTTTCATTATATAATGCTCCACCTTTATCTTTCGCATTATTTTTTCTAAAGACTGTGTTATTTATGCTCATTGTTCCTTTAGTATGTATAACTCCACCATTATATCGAGTTACAGCATTATTTTCAAATAATGAATCTTCAATTACCATAACTCCAGGATTAGCTATTGCTCCACCATCTTTTAAAGCACTATTAGATGTGAAATTAGAATTAAATATTTTCACATAATTATCATTATAAATCACACCACCATAACCATTTGCATAATTATTTTTAAACAAAGACCCTCCAATAGTTAAATTACCACTATTATAAATAACTCCACCAAACATATCAGTATTACTTGCACTGTTGTTAGTGAATGTGGAATTAATTATTGTTATCCTATTCTCATTAAATATTGCCCCACCATTACCTGAAGCAGTATTATATGAAATATTACAATTTAATAATGTTAAATTACCCTTATTATAAATAGCACCCCCATTATCAGAATAACCATTAACAATATTTAAATTTTTAATAATTACATTAGCATTATTGATATTATTAAAAATTTTAATACCCTTTCCATTAATAGTATGACCATTACCATCAATTGTTAAAGTTTTATTGTTGAGAATACTACCATTAATAGTAATACCATTTGCAGAATCATAATTTATAATACCCTCATAATTACAATCCAAAGTTATTTCATAAATATTATTATTAATATTTTCATTTATTAACTTGTTTAAAACAGTTAATGATTTTCCAACTACATGGAATTCAGTAATTGAATTTAATGGACAAAAATTATCTGAACCATTGAAAATTATTGTTGCATTGTAAGTTCCAACAGGTAAAACAGAATAAATAGGATTACTTTTACCAATCCCATTGATTAAATTAACAATGTAACTTTGCATACCTATATTCACAGATACATTAGCATTAAAACTGTTACTTTCAACAGTTTCAACTACCATAATTCTCATACTATTATCAGAATCATAAATAGCAGTTATTTCAAATTTTGGAATTGATATTATAATATTTGAATCATCTAAAGTCAAACCATAAATACTGCTGTTAAAAAATTCATTATTAGTGATATTTGAATCAAGCCGCAACCAAATTGCTCCACCTTCCTGTGCACTGTTATTAATAAATTTAGAGCGAGATATTTCTATTGACTTATAATATACATAAACTACACCACCATTTAATTCAGCTTTATTTTCAATGAATACAGAACCCTTAATAATCATGTTAGGATAATAATTTCTATTATAAAATACTCCTCCATTCTCTAAAGCATGATTATGTGTGAAATTCGAATTAATTATTGTAGCTTCCCTTTCATTACTTAATGCTCCACCGTATCGTGCAGTATTATTTGTAAATAAAGAATTGTTTAACAAAAATGTGCCAGTAGTGCCGATAGCTCCACCATAGGTTAAAGCAACATTATTTATAAAATTACAATTAAATATTTCTAAAACACCATCACTATAAATAGCTCCACCACCATTTGAAGCAGAATTATTTGTGAAATTACAATTAAATATTTCTAAAACACCATCACTATAAATAGCTCCTCCATCATAATCTTTACAATTTATAATATTTAGATTTTTAAGGATTACATGAACATTTTTTGTAATATAAAATATCTTATTACTTCCATTTCCATCAATAGTATGGCCCTTACCATCAATAATAATAGTATTGCCTTCAATAAATTCCGTATCCATATTAATATAATTATCCTTATTTGAATAATATATATAATCTTTATCTAATGTTATTTCAGAAATATTATTAATTATATTATTTTTAATTATGCCAGACAGCATTGTTAAAGAATTATCCATAGCTTTGACTAATATATATCGTTTAAATTTAGGTAAATAATTATATGATCCATTAAAATTTAATGTTATATCATACAATGCAAAACTTGAAGTAGTTACAATTGGCTCACTCATACCTACCCCATTAACAAGAGTAATATTATAATTTTTATTATTGAGTTTAATATTAACCTCATCATTAAAATTATCATTATTAGAAGTTTCAGTTACAACAATTCTAAAACTAGTTTCATTAGAATCAGTTATGAGAGAAATATTGAAAACCGGATTAAATATAACATGATTTGTATCATCAAGAGTTATTCCATAAACAGCATCATTACCCATGAAAGTATTATTTTGAATAAGCACCCTATTTGCCGTAGTTGTGAAAATAACTTGACCTTGATTTGCACTGTTATTTATAAATGTTGAATTAAATACTGATAACCTGACATTATTAAAAATAACTCCACCATAATTATTTGCAGTATTATTATTGAAAAATGAACCATTAATTAAAAGAATACCTGAATTATAAATCACGCCACCATTGTTTGAAGCAATATTATTTGTGAAATTACAATTGCATATTTCTAAATTCCCCATATTATAAATAACTCCTCCATCAGTAGAATTACCATTAACAATGTTTAAATCTTTTATTGATATATGCTGATTATTATTATTAATTTTAAATAAAACACTCTTTCCTTTCCCATCAATAGTATGATTATTACCATAAATAGTGAAAAGCATATTGTTAAGATATTTATTACTGATAGTAATTCCATTAACTAAATCTTCATCAATATCCTGATACATATAGTCATCAGTTAATGTTATATTTGTATAAAATGGAATCTTATTAACTTTACTATCAATTTCATTATATAAATGAGTTAAAGATTTTACAAGTGAAAATTCTTTATGTTGAGAAATTACAGAAGGATAATCATTTACCCCATTATAATTTATTATAGCTTCTTTTGAACTAACAGAATTAAATAATATTCCATTACTTTTACCATATCCATTAACAAGAGAAATAGTATAATTTACGTCATCAACAGTTACAATAACATCACCAGTGAAATTTTTATTAGCAGTTTCATTTAAAACAATTTTATAATAATATCTATTGCCAAAAGTACTTGAATAACCAGCAAACAAACCACTTACTTCAAATATTGGAGAATATATGAAACGATTAATATCGTCAACATTCACCCCATAAACATCATTATTAAGAAATACATTATTTTCAATATATACATTATCAGTTTTAATAGTGTAAATAGCTTCACCAGACTGTGCAGTATTATCAAAGAATTTAGAATGATATATTTCTAATTCTTTTCCATTATATACCACACCACCCTTTAAAGCACTATTTGATGTGAAATTAGAATTAATTATTTTTACATGATTATTATTATAAATCACACCACCATAACCATTTGCATAATTATTTTTAAACAAAGATCCCTCAATAGTTAAATTACCTTTATTATAAATAGCACCACCATCGCTATTTAAATTAACTGCACTATTATTAGTGAAAGTAGAATTGATTACTGTCACCACTTTCTGATTAAATATTGCTCCACCATTATTTGAAACAGTATTATTTGCAATATTA
>SUTL01000114.1 GCA_015062925.1 Methanobrevibacter thaueri | reverse complement strand
TTCTATATCTTCAATTCCTACTGAGAATCTGATTAAATCAGGTGTTACTCCTGTGGATAATTGTTGTTCTTCTGTTAGTTGGGAGTGTGTTGTTGATGCTGGATGTACTACGAGAGATTTTGCATCGCCTATGTTTGCCAGGAATGACAATAGTTCTACGTTTTCTATGAATTTTAATGCTCCATCGTATCCTGCTTTAAGTCCAAAGGATACTATTCCACCATATCCTTTTTCTGCATATTTTTTAGCGATTTTATGATTTGGTGAGGATTCTAATCCTGAGTAGGTTACCCATGCTACTTTAGGATGTGCTTCAAGATGTTTTGCTACTGCCATTGCATTTTCTGCGTGTCTTTCTATTCTAAGCCCTAGTGTTTCAAGGCCTTGTAGTAGTAGGAATGATCCGAATGGTGAGGGTATTGCACCTGTATCTCTTCCAATTACTGTTCTGATTCTTGTTGTGAATGCCGTGTTTTTGAATGTTTCTGCAAATATTAGTCCGTTATAGGTTTCGTCTTTTTGGGATAGTGTTGGGAATTTTCCGCACATCCAGTTGAAATCACCTTTTTCTATGATGATTCCTCCAAGGGTTGTTCCGTGTCCTCCTATGTATTTGGTTGCTGATGAAGTTATGATGTCTGCTCCATGGTCAAATGGTCTGACTGAACCTATTCCAACTGTATTATCTGCTATTAATGGTATTTGATGTGAATGTGCGATTTGGGATATTTTATCGAAATCTGGGATGTCTAATTTTGGATTTCCTATTGATTCAACATATATTGCTTTTGTTTTTTCATTTATTGCTTTTTCAAATAGTTCTGGTGATTGTGAGTCTACGAATGTTACTTCACGTCCAAGTTCTTTTAATGTGTTTTCAAATAGTTCATATGTTCCACCGTAGAGGTTGTCTGCTGATACAATATTATCTCCAACTTGTGTTATGTTGATTATTGCATAAAATATTGCTGCCATTCCTGATGCTGTTGCATATGCTGCTGTTCCACCTTCGATAGCTGCCATTCTTTTTTCGAATGCTTCGGTTGTGGGGTTTGTCAGTCTTGTGTAAATGTTTCCTCCTTCTTTAAGTGCAAATCTGTTTGCTGCTTGTTCTGGAGTGTCAAATACATAAGATGTTGTTTGGTATATTGGTGTTACTCTTGATCCGGTTTCATCTACTTCTTCCTGACCTGCATGTACACCAATTGTTGATATGTTTTTTTTGTTTTTAATTTTATACGCCATGTATTATTTTTTTGTTTTACTAGTTATATTAAGATTATCCTATTAATATCCGAAGAGGTCTTGTGCATCTAGCATTACATCTACGATTTCAACATCAAATGGACATCTCAGTTCACATTCTCCGCAGGCTATGCAATCTGTTGCATGATATTTTAGATTGTTATAGTGTTCTTTTATACTTTCGGGGGTTTTTTCATGGTTTTTTGCAAGGTCGAATAGTTTGTTCACCATTGCTATGTCGATTTGTGATTTGCATGGTTGGCAATGCCCGCAGTATGTGCATTGTCCTTTGAATGAGTGTTTTGGTGCTTTTTTTAATGTTTCTATGTAGTTTTTCTCATCATCGGTTGCTGTGCAGTATTTTAATGATTCCTCTAATTCCTGTACTGTTTTTACTCCTACAAATATGCTTGATACTCCTTTTTGACTTAATGCATAGTGAATGCATTGTACTGGAGTTAATGTTACTTCGAATGGTGAGGTTTCAGAGGATAATAGGTTTCCTCCTGCAAATCCTTTCATTACTGTTAGTGCTGTTTGTGTTTTTTCACATAATTCGTAGAGTTCTGCTCTTTTGGGATGGATGCTTGATAGGTTATTATCATAGGTGTCTTCACGTCTGTAATCTTCAATATCATTCATTGTGTCGAACATGTCAAATGCGGGGTTGATTGAAAACATCAGTAATTCTATTTCAGGGTTTTTTGCTGCTAATAATCCTATGTCTGGGTTGTGTGTGCTTAATCCTATGTGTGCTATTGATCCTTGTTTTTTTAGTTGGCGAACGTATTCTATGAATGGTCCGTTCATTATGTTTTCATAGTCTTCAAGTTGGTCTACGTAGTGTATCATTCCAAAGTCCAGTGTTTCTATTTGGAATCGTTTCATGAAATCTTCAAATGCAGGTATTACTTTATCCATGTCTCGTGTTCGCACGTATTGGTTGTTTTGCCATGTTGCTCCTATGTGACCTTGTATTATCCAGTTTTCACGGTTGGGTTTGATTGCTCGTCCCAGGTGTGTTCGTACGTCTGGTTCGCTCATCCAGCAGTCTATGAAGTTTATTCCATTTGCTTCACATGCTTTAATTAATTCTTCTGTATCTTCATATGGTCTTTCAACGAGAAATTCTGAGCCGAATGCTATTTCAGATACTTTGAGGTTTGTGTTTCCTAATGTTCTGTATTCCATACTAGTATATTTATATTAAAAGGTATATATTTTTTAAATGATATGTATTCAAAAGAGTTTATTTTAGATGAAGTTGCCGGTATCAGGGCAGATATTGGTCATGATAATGTTGATATTTTTATTGAGGAGGTTTATTTTGAGAATAATGAGCTTTGGATTATAACTGAGGATAGGCCTGATAAATCTGCTATTATTGGTAAAGGTGGTTGGGTTGTTGGTAAGTTAAGGGAGAAGTTGGGTTTGGATAGTATTCATGTTGAGTCTTATGGTGATTTTTTAAATAAGAAGTATAAGTTGGAGTTGTCTAAAAAGACTTTGGTTAATTTGGATTTGGATTTGGTTGGTGTTGGGAATTTAAGTAAGGTTATTGATTATAAGTTGAATAATATTTATAGTTTTAGTTTTGATAGTTTTTTTGATGAGTTTGATTTTGCTGAGTCTGATGAGGTTGAGGCTGTTGTTGCTCTTTCTGGGGGTGTTGACAGTAGTTTTTCTTTGATTTTGGCTAAGAAGTTGGGTTTTAATCCTGTTTGTGTTACTGTTGATCCTGGTAGTATTATTTTACCTAATCAGTTTAAGAAAAATATTGGGATGTTGACTGAGTCATTGGATGTTTGTCATGAGTATTTAACTGCTGATTATTCGGATATTATTGAAGAGTCTTTTACGGGTAATGTTCATCCTTGTGGGAGATGTTCTAAAAATACTTCTCAACTTGTAAAGGAATATGCGAAATCAAAGGAAATTCCAATTATTATATTTGGTGATATGCTTGCAACTGGTAGTCAATGTATTAATTTACAGAATGATTCATTATATCGCCTGAACCTTCCAGCAAGTTTAAGTGTTGGTAAGCAAGAGATTAAATCCTTAATCAGAAACTATGATTTGCAGGAGTTTAAAGGATTTGGCTGTCCTCTTCTTTATGAGGTTCATAAAAAATTTCCTTATATGAGAAAGTTTTCTATTCAAAGAATTCTTAGAGAAACTCGTTCAGGTGCTTTGGAGCCTGGTGAGGCCTTGGATTTAATTTGGAGTTTTTCAAAAAAATAGTAATATGTTTTTATTTGATTATTGATAATTTGACAGTGATGGAAGCTGAGCTAACTTATTTTGTCAATAAGTTTTCCAACTGTCAAATTATTCAATAACTGCCAATACAATGTATCGGCAATTATATATTGAATTTAAAAATATATAAAGTTTAGGCATGCCTAAATAATTATATTCCTTTCCTTTCAAATTCCACATTTAAAAATTCCTTAACATTATTCCGAGCAACCTCCACCATCTCAGGAGCAGGGCCACCCGGAACAGCCCTAATTTTAACATTTTCAGCAGGATTTAAAGCCCTTTGAATCAAATCATCAGATAAATTCAATTTATCAAAACCCAAATCAGAAGCAATATCATCAATAAAACTCGATGTAATATCCTCTTCAACCATACTCTTCTCACTAGCCTCATTAACAATTCTTCCAACAATCTTATGAGCAGTTCTGAAAGGAATACGCTTCTCACGAACCATAATATCCGCAAGATCAGTAGCAGTAGCAAAATTTTTACCTGCAAGCTCACTGCACCTGTCAACATTAAACTCAACAGAAAGCATCATTTTACAAACAACAGACAAAGTATCCCTTGTAACTTTAACAGCATTCCACAAATGAGGAGTAATTTCCTGCAAATCCCTATTATAAGTATATGGAATAGCCTTAAGAATAGTTAAAATAGTAACCAACTCACCAGTAGCAACACTGGTTTTACCACGAGCAAGTTCAGCCACATCAGGATTTTTCTTTTGAGGCATAATAGAAGAAGTGGACGAATATTCATCAGCCATTTCAATAACACCAAATTCATAAGTACTCCACAAAACCAACTCCTCACAGATTTTAGCAAGAGTTGATGATAATAAAACAAAATCAAAAACACTTTCAGCTATAAAATCACGTGCTGAAACCCCATCCATAGAATTCTCCAAATAAGCATCAAAACCAAGTAAATCAGTAGTCAACTGTCTGTTAATAGGAAAACTAGTAGTAGCCATAGCAGCAGAACCTAATGGATTTAAATTAACACGTTTATAAGTATCCTCCAAACGCTGATAATCTCTTTTAAGTGCCTGTACATGAGCCATCAAATGATGAGCAATAGTAATTGGTTGTGCATGCTGAAGATGAGTAAAACCAATGAAAATATCATTTAAATGCTCACCAGCCATTTCAACAAGCCCTTCAATAAATTCCAAAATTCCAATTTGAATCTCTTCAATCATTCCCCTTAAAACCAAACGAACATCACATGCAACCTGATCATTACGTGACTTTGCAGTATGCATAAAACCAGCTTCAGGTCCGATTTTAGAAGTTACATAGTTTTCAATTGCCATATGAACATCTTCAACTGAAGGATCAAAAACCAAAGCCTCATAACCATCATCCTTTAAATTATCAAGAGCGCATAAAATTTTATCAGCAATTTCAGCAGATATAATTCCTTCATGTTTAAGCATAGAAGTATGTGCAAAATTAGTTTTAATATCCGCTTCAAATAAAAGCATATCAGCTTCAAGAGATGAAGTATACTCAGCTGCTTCATCAGTCATTCCTGTTTTAAAACGACCATTTCTAATATTATCCAAAAAAATCCCTTCTTGAAAATTATTAAAAATTAAAAAAAAATAAAAAAAAAATTAA
>SUTL01000113.1 GCA_015062925.1 Methanobrevibacter thaueri | reverse complement strand
GTTGACAATGTTTATTTTAATTATTTTTCTACTTTGTTTTTATTTTGTTAGTAAATCTCCTAACTTCAGATAAGATTCACAAAATAGATGGGGTCTTCGTTGTTTAAGACACAAGAAATGGGAAAAACAATGAAAAAGGAGGATTTTTTATAAACTCGAAGAAAAAAATCTTAATTATTTGTATGATTCTGGTTTTGATTTTCGGCATTAGCGCAAGCTTTGCAGCTAATGTGAATCAAACAGGGGATACAATTATGAGTTCATCGGATACTTCAACAATTAGTTTGGTTTCTGATGATAATAATAAAACTTTACAAAGTTTAGATGATTCAAAGGATATTTTATCTGAAGGGGGAAATGCTGGTACTTTCAGTGATTTGAATGTTTTAATCAAAGGTACTGAAAATGGTGGTACATTAACTTTAGATAATAATTATAAGTATAATTCAAACACAGATAATGCATTTAAAAATGGTATAACAATTTCCAAACCTATTACTATTAATGGTAATGGATATACAATTGATGGAGATAATTTAGTTAGATCATTTATTGTGAATGCAAATAATGTAATTTTGAAAAATATTGTAATAATTAATACTAATAGTACTGAAGCAGGAGGTTCTATTAATTGGATAGGAAATAATGGACAATTATTAAATTGTGAGTTTAATAATTCTATTTCACATGGAGTCAAATCTATGGCTGGTTTTGTAGTATGGAGAGGTTCTAATGGGATTATAGATAATTCAAAATTTAATAACGGAAAAATATCCAAATATCCAACTGATCATGATGGGGCAGGTGCTGTTTTATCATATTCCGAAAATCTAAAAATCTTAAATTCAAATTTCTACAGTAACTATGGAGGTGTAGGATCTATAGAAACTACAGCTGCTTCAAATAATAATACAATTTATGGATGTAATTTTACAAATGAAAATGCACCCCGCGGAGGAACAATATTTTCCAGAAGATCAGAAGCAACTTTAGAAAATTGTAGATTTATAAATTGTACTGGAATGAGTGATGCTTTAATCTATGTTAGGGGAGTAGCATCTCTTAAGAATTGTTATCTTGAGGGAAACACTGCATTAACCATATGTATTGCTGCTACAACTATAGATAATTGTACTTTTGTTGCAAATAAAGTTACTCATAGTGTTTTAGGACAAACATCTGCAGGTATTCAACAAATGGCCAGTAGTTCCGTTATAACTAATTGCAGATTCATTAATGAAACTAGTGATATTCTAAGACTTACAGATAATCAAAAAGGAGTTACTTTAACAAATACTATTTTTGAAAATTGTTCCAGACGTGCGGTGGTCAGTTCAAATGCAGAATTATTGACAATATCTGATTGCACTTTTAAAAATGTTAAAGTGCCAAATACAGAATTCGGAATTATTGTAGCTTTAACTAATACTAATAAAACTACTATTAACAACTGTAAATTTATAAATTGTTCTGGATATAAAAATAAGGCAATATATTTAACAGCCAATTCTGGTAGAGGCTATGCAAATTATGAGGGAAATACATTCGATAGTATAACCACTGCCGCAGGAACAATATATGATTCGGTTAATAAACGTTTTACTCCATATAAAACATTATATGTTGAAGTTGACGGTACTGGAACAGGTACTAGCAAAAATAGTAGAACTACATTGGCCAAAGCATTGACTATGATTGATTTTGGTGGAACAATTTTTTTGAAAAAAGGCACATATAATGACTTATCAACTAGAACTGCATTATATTGTAATATTGTCGGTGAAGATAGTGAAGTTATAATTAATAAAGGAAGTTTCCAATTCTATCCAACAGGAATATACATTGAAAACATAATATTTAATAACACTCAAACTTATTTTTATTTTTCAACATCAAACAATAAGATAATTGATTGTACATTTTCCAATATTAATCCGAAAACTCCATTCACACTTATCCAATATTTAGGATCATATGGGGCACGTAACACTTTAATTGCTAATTGTTCCATAATTAATTCTAATTTTGCACATTTTATTGCTGGCAGCAATAATGAAGCTGTGACAATAGATAATTTGACTATAAAAGATAATTCCAATTTTAGATATGTCGTGTATGAAGGAGCATATGCATCAAACAACTATAAAAATATTAATATTATAAATTCTGAATGTTATGGATTAGTTGACCATAGTCATTCTCCTATGGATGATTATTACCAAAATGAAAGGGTTTCTAATGTTTACATTAGTGGAAGCACTATAACCAATGGTTTAATCATAACAAGAAATTCTGATGTATCTGCAAATAACATTTTTAATAACATCTATTTAAAAGACAATGTATACAGTGGAACAAATTCATTTGTTCAATTATATTACAACAATGTCTTGAATAATATTACACTCATTAATTTAGACAATACTAACAATGCGAACATATTTGACATTTATAATCAAGGCAATAGTATTGCTGATTCTAAATTAGAAGATTTATCCAGTTCTGTTTTGTTTAATTCAGCTTATCAATATAGTCTGGACAATATTATTGTAAATGATGTTAATGCAAATAGTGCATTTACTACATTAAATGGGTCTACACTAAATAAACTAAATTTTGCAAATACTGAATTTAGCGAATGTATGGGTATTCTGGTAGATGATGTAGAATTAACCAACAGTAAATTCACTGATTTTAAAGGTAGAATGGTAATTAATGGAAATAATGTTAAAGTTTTAAATTGTTCATTTACTCGCGGAACAACAACCGCTACAAACACTAATGGTGCTTGTATTGAATTAGTTAATGGTAATCAAACTTTTATTCAACACTGTACATTTACAGGCAATTCTGCTAATCGGGGCGGAGCAATTTACATCAACAATGTAACCAACAGTTCATATATCATGTACTGTGATTTTTCAGGAAATACCGCTACCCTTTATGGTGGTGCGATTTACATCGAAACAGGTATTTACTACTACATCAGTGACGATACCTTAGCTACTTTGTCCAAAACTTTAAGGAATAATGATCTTTACAAAGAAATTGGCGTAAAAGAAACTATGTCCGTAGTTTGGGTAACAGTTGGAGGAACTGGTGATGGTAGTTTCGCTAATCCTTGTGCTTTTGAAGACAGTTTAGACAGAGTAAGTCCTTATGGAAGCATAATGTTTAAAGGTGTTGGCAACACTTACAGTTATTCTCAATATATTTATAGGGAATGTTTAAAACCAGGTATTAAATTTATGGGAAATAATTCACGCATAAACAATTTAGCTTTAATTATAAACGAATTGGCAAGTGAAGTTGAACTTTACAATTTGATATTTGAAAATATCGAATCCAGTTCCGCAATTGGGTGGAACGGTGCAGACGGTAAAATTGTAGGTTGCACATTCAGGGACAATGGTGGAGATAAAATTGTTTATGGTGCTGCTTTAAAAGTTACTGCCGATAACTTAGCGATTTCAAATAGTAATTTTGAAAATAATATTGCCGGTAATGACAGTAATGCTTATGGTGGTGCAATTTATTGTAATGCAAGTGGATTAACATTAAACAATTGTGTATTTACAGACAATACAGTATACGGATGGGGATCTCATATTTATTTAGATGAAAAAGCAAGTAATGTAAGAATTTCAGGCGGTTCTAAATTTACCAACGGTAAAGTTGTTGCTAATTTCAATGCAGGTTCTGCAATTTATATTTTAAGTGATGCAAATGTAACTATCTGTAATTCTGAGTTTACAAATAATAAAGCAATAAATGGTGGAGCATTATGTTTCGCTAGCCTTTTATCTACTGTAAATATCTATAAAAATGCATTTACAAGAAATGCTGCAACAGGCAATGGAGGCGCTATCGCTTTTACTGCAAATTCAATCAATGCACTTTCAATGTATAATAATACATATTCATCCAATACAGCCGGCGGCTATGGTGGTGCTATTTACAGTAATGTTGCAATTAATGAGGAAAACTCCACATTCACCAGTAACAGTGCATCTGTTGGTGGTGCGATTTACTTAAATGCAGCTGGAAGTACAATCAAAGGTTCCACATTCAGCGGAAATACTGCAAATTCATACAGAAACATTTATTCTGCAGTTAATACAGCTCCAACTTTATCTGGAAACACATTTAATGGTGCTGCTGCAACTTTAAATACTATTTCAAATGCTAACTATCCTGTAAATATTGTTTTAAGCGGTACTTTTGAAGACGGTAATAACTTTGCTACAAATATTCCAATTTTGGCGAATAACAATGAAGTTGCTTCATTTAGTTTAACTAATAGCAATTCATTCTCTGTAACATGGAATAATGTTTTACCAGATACCTATAATGTTGTTGTAGCAAATGTTGATAATAACGGCAATAAATTCGCTTATACCACTACTCCGAGCAGGAGTTTTACTGTAAGCAGAAGAAATGTGATTTATGTTGGAAATACTGCCGGTTCTCCAGGTTATGGTTTAACTGCAAGTGATCCAACTACTTGGGATCATGTGGCAGACATTCTTGCTGAGGGAGGAACTGTTTACTTTACAAGCGGCACTTATTCCAATTTCTATGATAAAACTGTTAGCGGTTCATGGACTTTAAGGCCAGTTGACGGAGCAACAGTAGTCCTGGATGCAAACAATAAAGGAAGAATATTCACTGTATCTGCAAATAATGTTAAAATTAATGGTTTGACATTTAAAAATGGTAAAGTAAGTAATAATCAGGGAAGTGCAATTTATTGGACTGGAACTGATGGTTCAATAACCAATTCAGTATTTACTGAAAATACTGGAACTCCAATCAGTTCAACAAAAACCATATCAATTTCCAACTCCCAAATGAAAAACCAAATCACTTTAAGTAAATCTAACATCAACTGGGGAACTACAGAAACTATTACTGGTACTTTTGCACACAGTGCACCAAGTAAAGTTACAATTTTATTTAATGGTGCAAGTCAGGGAGAATACACTGTATCTTCAAGTAAAGTTACTGCATCATATGCATTTACCAATCCTGCAACTAGGAGTGTTGGTAGTTATGTAGTAACAGACCTAAAAAATAATCACAAGGAGGTTTTATAAGTGATTAAAAAAGATTCAGACCTCTTAAAAGACTTTGTCATAAC
>SUTL01000112.1 GCA_015062925.1 Methanobrevibacter thaueri | reverse complement strand
AATTAAAAATAAATAAAATAGTATTAGAATAATAATAGATAAAATTAAATAAATTAAAGAAAAATTAGTCGAAATAAATAGTGAAAATAAGAAAAAAATTCAAAAAAATCTTAAGTTTCTAGCAGTGAAAAATGGGTGAAAATAATTTAACATTCATTTGTAACTATATGGATTATTCTCCAAAAAGTCAATCTTTTATTTTCAATGTTTTAAGTCAAATTATTGTTCCTGATGACTTTTCATATAATGGTGATGAATTAATTAGTCTAATATTACCTTCTGATGCTAATGGTAATTTAATTGTATATAATGCTGTTTATGATAGTGTAACTGGTGAATTTGTTAAAGGTACTGTTATTAAATCAACTCCTCTTAACAATGGTGTTGCAAATATTTCCTTGGCTGATTTAAATATTGGGGAATATGATATTATTGCATCCTATGACGGACAGGATTATGTATGCAATGATGTTTACCGTAATTTTAACATTAATCCAAAATTAACTTATGAAAAATATGTTTGGAGAAATGGAACTTATACTGTTAGAATTGATGTTTCAAATAATACTGGAGCTAGGTTAACTGTAATTCTTAAATCAGAAGATTATTGGGATGTTCATGATCATTATTTCCCAGCATCTGATTCACAAATTACTCTTTATAATGGCTCTGCAAAAACAATAACTTTAAATTTACCTTTATCTTTAATGAATGATACATATTGGAATATTAATGTAGATTACATTGATGTAACTGGTAGATTTTCCAATTCAGGAACATTTTTCCTAATGAATGATGCTCCTAATTGGAACATGGAAGTTGATTTCCCTAATGTACTTTATAAAGAAGACTTTGGTGAAAACTGGTATATTACAAATATTCCTGATGGCATGGAGCATGGAAAAGCCATATTATATATTGATGGTAAAAAATATGGTGGTTATGATTGGGATTCCTATGATGGATTTGATGATGAAAATTGTCTTGATGTATCAGAATTAACACTTGGAACTCACACCTGGAAATTAACATTTGTAGATCGCAATGGATATTATAATAATGCTTCAGCATCAGGAACCTTTAAAGTAATAAGTTATAATCGCATTGATAATTACACTTATATGATTGATGTTGGAGATTATTTAACATCATATTATTCTTATTATGGTTCTATTTCATTACCTGCTGGTGCTGAAGGATATATTAATGTAACTGTTGATAATTTAGATACAATTACACGTAATGTGTATGGTGGATATGCTTATTTCTATCTGGATAAATCTGAATTAGCCATTGGGAAACATAATATTACAATAGTATATTCTGGTGATGATATATATGAAGGATTCACATATCAAAACACATTCAATGTAGCGGATATTATAATTAAAGTTCCAAATTTCATAGCTAAGAATGAATATAGTCCTGGAGATTTGATGTGGATTAGGGTAACTCAGGGTATTCGAGGCAATATTGTAACCTATATTGATGGTGAAGAAGTTATTAACGGTCCAATTGAGAAATCTATAGAAATGATAGATGATGATGAATATATTATGTATGGTGTTGTCTTTGATATTACTGATTATTCTTTTGGAAATCATACTTATAATATAACTTACACTGGACAGGATTATAATGTAACAAAATCAGGTTCATTTAATATAGGTTATTTCTTACATGCATATGTTGAGGCTTATAGTGAAGATAATCTTCCTTATGGAAAAAATATAACTCTATGTGTAACTTTACCGGCAGATGCAAATTCACTTATTCATATTCTTTTAAACGGACAAAGTTTCGAATATCAAAGCACTGGCAGTAGTACTGATATAATTTTAAAAGATTTGGTTTACGGTAAAAATAATTTAACAGTTACTTATTATGATGATAAATATCCAGAACAATCATATAATTTGGATTTATATGTTAAAGGATTAATTGAAATTCCAAATACTGTAATCTATAATGATGGTCAGGTTATTTCACTATCTTTACCTGAGGATGCAGTAGGAAAATTATGTATTTATGAGCAAATATATAATGAGACAACTTATGAAACTACATCTCAATTTATCGCTAGTACTGATATTGTTAATGGTAGTGCTACTATTGATATAAGTACTTTGGATATTGGCCGACATGGTATTATAGCCTATGTTGAAAATGGAAATTATGAAGTTGATGAATGTTATGATAGTGTTGAGGTTTGTCCAAAAGTCACATATACTCCTGGAGTTCATGTTAATCAGAACGCTAATTTTGTAGTTGAACTGCCTGATTCTTCAACTGGTAATTTAACAATAGAAATTTATAAGGTTAAAAACGAATATTCTGAGGAAATTATTGCAACTTATAATAATCAATTTAATATTTCCTTAAATACTTCAGAGGTAGGAGTATATTCGATTAGATTAGAATATGGTTCTTTAGATAAAAATTATAAATTCTATGTTTTCAATACAAATAAAGAATGGGATTTAATAGTTGAAGCTCCATCTCAATTATTATACAATGATTATGGTTCAATTGATGTTGTATATTGGCCGGATAATCTTAATGGATATTTTGTTTTATATGTTGATGGAAAAAAAGTTGAAGAATATCACTGTGATCCATTTTTCAGGGATTATGATATGGGTATCAGAGCTAAAAATTATGCAATGGGTCAGCATTCCTGGGAACTTAAATATTATGGAGATTCATACTATAACAATGCTTCACAAAACGGCACATTCAATATAGTTTGGGCAAAAGTATATGATATCATTGAAATAGGTGGAGATTCACAATATATTGATGTATTAATTCCATATGTTAACGAAGCAGATATTTTCCTTTACCTCGATGATGAATTATATTCTAATGGTACATTAAGTGATGGTCAAATAAGTTTTTATTTAGATAATTTAACTCAAGGAAAAGTTTACAGATATACTATCACATGTCCTGAATTGAATTTAACTACAAACGGTACATTCACAGTATCATATGCAATTTCTACTAGAATTAATAATTATGATGATGGCGATTATATTGCATTCATGAAATCTTATAATTTAACAGTAACATTACCAGATGATGCAACAGGATTTGTCACCGTATCCGCAGGTGGAAAAAACTATACTGGAGTTGTTAACGATGGTATAGCAGTAATATCACTCCCATTATCATGGGGTGAAAATATATTAACTGTAGCTTATTCGGGTAATGATAAATATGCTTCTAAAGAATTAAATAAAAGATATGTTGTTAATGAAATTGAAATAGTTGGAAACTATTCTGATGAATATTTAGTTTCAGCATCAATACTCTTACCAAGTAACGATGACGGATATTTAGTAGTATATGTTGATTGGGAGGAATTTAAAAGGGTTTCTATTGTAAATGGATCAGCAACAATAAGTCTTGATGATTGTCCTATAGGATGTTATGAGATTCAGCTAAGATATCTATTTAGCAGTGCTTATGATGAAGCTTATTTGGAAGGTTATGTATCAATATTGCCTAATATGACTATTCCTCAAAAAATAAACTATGGAGAAGATTGTAATATTATAATTGAATTGCCAAATGCAACATCTACAATGGATGTTTCTGTTGATGGTGTATTAAACGGAACATATGATTTAATCGATGGAAAATATTATAATATAACCATACCTAATTTAACAAAAGGTAATCATTTCATTACATTTAATTATAATGGTGGGGATTATAAAAATCCTTTAATGAAATATATTTTCGAGGATTATAATTATTCTCCAATAAGTTTCAATATTGAAGTTTTCGATTATCCGGATGCTAATTTAACTATTGATGTTGAAAACATTGATTTAGGAAATGATGCAGTTATTTCATTCACAATTAATGAGAATGCAACTGGATATCTCATTGTCAATGTTTATGAAGTAGATTTAACTGGAATTGTCATTCCTGGTTTTGAAAACAATAACACTTATAATAAAACATTCCAAGTAGAAATTCAAAGCGGTACAGCAATATTAACAATTCCTAATTTAGTCAATAGTGGTAAATATAATATTATTGCAACATATGAAGGTAATGAATTTGTTAAACCTGCAAATATCACTCATTCATTTAATGTATTGGAAGATGCTAATTTAACAGCACAATTCCAAGATATTGAAGTTGGACAAAATTTCATTGTTAACATTTCAATGAACTATAAAGAATCAGTAGTTACATTTACTACTGTGGAAATAAAAATCACACCTTCTAATTCAATATGTCCATCAATATTCATAAACAAAGGTAAAGGTCAGGCAAATATAACTGATTTAGAAATGGGTGAATATAAACTTAGCATCATATTCAATGGAGATGATTATTATAAAGCAGCCACTTTCAACTCCACATTTAAAGTCTTACCAAAATATGAAGATGCAAATTTAACTGTGGAAGTTAATAATATCACTCAAGGTGAAAATGCAACAGTTACTGTTACAATGGATAAAAATGCTAATGGAAACCTTATTGTAACAATACTTAATCAAACACAAAAAATAACTATTAATAACATGTTTAGTCCAAACCCAGGTATTTATAATTTTAATTTCACAAATCTACCGGCAGGAACTCATGATGTAATAATTAACTACACAGGAACCCCATTAAATAATCTTGGTAATGGTTCAGGAAGCATATATTATAAACCAGTTGTCATAACCACTTCAATATATGTAAAACCAATTCCAGTTTCAGCAAACTTAACAGCAAATGCAAATGACATTTACGAAGGTCAAAATGCAACAGTCACAGTATTAATTAATGAATCAATAACTGGAAATGTAACTATTAATATTGATGGTAATGATAAATTAATTAACATAATCAATGGTGAAGGAAAATATACAATTCCAAATTTAACACCAGGACAAAAAGAATTCACAATCAAATTCGCAGGTGATGAATTCTTCTTACCAGATCAAACAACAATACAATTCAACGTAAAAGAAAAAGAAAATTCAAACCTTAATGTAAACACAGATTTCCCTGAAGTTTATGAAGGTAAAACCATCAATATAACTGTTTCAATTAATGAAAATGTTACTGGTGCAGTTACTATTAATGTTGATGGTGTTGATAAAATAATCAGTATTGTTAATGGTAAAGGAAGTTATGTTTTATCCGGTTTAGCTGCTGGTAGTTATAATTATACTGTCAGTTTTGCTGGTGATGAAAGATTCAATGAAGATAGTAAAGTTGTTTCAGTTAAAGTTCTTCCAAAATCTGATGCTGGTTTAGCTGTTAGTGCTGGTGATGTTATCGTTGGTAATGATGTTACTGTTAATGTTTTAATTAATGAGAATGTTACTGGTGCGGTTACTATTAATGTTGATGG
>SUTL01000111.1 GCA_015062925.1 Methanobrevibacter thaueri | reverse complement strand
GATTATTACTGCTAAAAAAAGATAAAAAAATAAAATTATTCTTTGGAGATTATAGAAAATGAGTAAACGTTTAAGTTGGAAAGTTAAATTTTCCATATTAATGATAGTTCTGATAATTGTAATTTACGGATCCAATTATCTTGTATTAGGTGATGGCGAACATATTATATCCTATGTTTGGACACATTTAGGTTTTATTCCGGTGGATATTTTGCTTGTTGCATTTTTACTTGATGAAATTATTGAGAAAAAGGAAAAAGAAGCTATGCTTGAAAAACTTGATGTTTTAATGAGCACATTCTTTTCCGAAGTGGGTAATGATTTGCTTAAACAGTTAAGTAGTGTTAATAAATATAAAACCAATACTGAAAATTTAAAATCTATTAAAAATTGGGATGAAAATGATTTTGATAATAAATTAGCTGAACTTAAAGATACCAGTGTTGATTTTACAGCTGATGTTAGTTCAGATGAGCGTGAGGAATTTCTGGCTAATTTACAGTCATTTCTTGTTGATAAAAGAGAATTTATCATTAATTTAATTAATAATCCTAATTTACTTGAAAAAGATGATTTCAGCGAGCTGGTTAATGCTATTCTTCATTTGGATGAGGAGTTGGAACATAGGAATAATTTGAATTTAGTTACTGATGCTGATTTTGGTCATTTGAATGGTGATATGCAGAGAGTGTATAATAAGTTGGTTTATGAGTGGGTTTCTTATTTGAAGTATTTGTATAAGAATTATCATTATATGATTGCTTTGATTATTCGTACTAATCCTTTTGATGAAACCGCTGAGGTTTATGTAAAATAATATTTTTTAGGTTGTGTTGTTGTGAGTAATAATGGTGAAAATATTCAATCCTGCATTATTTTATGTGGAGGACAAAGTAGAAGAATGGGACAAGATAAAGGATCTATGATTATTCACAACCAACCTATGATAAAACATATACTTAACACATTAAACCATCAAATAGATGAAGCAATAATTGTTTTAAATGATGATGAAAGGATTAGAAAATATAATGAATTCATCAACAAAAAAAACTACACCTACAAAATAACCCTCACCCAAGACAAAATAAAAAACAAAGGCCCCCTATCAGGAATACTAACCGGACTAGAAAACATAAACAGCCAATACGCACTAACAATACCATGCGACAGCCCATACATCACAAAAAAATATATAAACACAATATACAATGAAATAGAAAACCAATACCAAGCAATAGTACCCTACCATGACAAAAACAACAAACTACAAACCTCAGAACCCTTACACTCAATATACAATAAAAACATAACACCAACAATCGAAAAACAAATACAAAACAACACCCTACACATAAAAGGACTAATAGAACAAATAAAAACCAAATATATACAAATAGATAATAAAAAAATAGAAAAAAAAGAATTTAAAAACCTTAACCGTCCCGAAGACATTTAAAGATTTTCAATTAACTCTTTTGTTTTTTTAACAGCCAAATTAACAGCAAAAAGAATATCATCCTTAGTTAAAGGATCCTTACCACCTTTCTGCATAGAACAAATATGACCATCTTTTGTAACACCAACATTCAAACGAGCACTAGCCACTTTCTCTTCAGATAATGTTGGGTCAATAACCATTTTATCCCCAAGCTTTACAAAAGTACATAAAGCCAATTCATTGTTAATAGGTAAATCAAAAGTTTCATTCTCACTAAGAACAACCTCATCATCAACAACAGTTGCAACAGGTAATTTCATAGTTTTTAAAGCAGCCATTACAGCTAATTCACATGCATCAAAAAGATTACCGCAATTATCAATTATATGTAAATCAATAAATAACATCCAAACATGTTTTCCTTCTTCAACACATAATTTATCCAATTCCACTAATTCACTTTCACGAATACCCCTATCAACAACACGTGCAAGTTCAATTGAATCATCACTAGGTGGTCCTGGTTCAAAAGTAGGATCAGCCATTGGCAACATTTCACAATTAGTCATTAAAACTCCTAAATCCGGAGTGTCAGGGAATGGAGTTCCAAGTTGTGGTTTAATACCAACAATAACCTGTGTTTTTCCAAGTTTAACACGAGCAGAACCTTCTGCTTTTGAAATAACATCTGTTTCAATAGTAATATCCCTATATTCATCAAGTGCTCTGCCATCTTCCCTTTTATCATTACTTGCAAGGTTAACAATACTTTTTCTTGTAATTTCTGGTACGATTTCCATAAATTATTCCTCCCTTACAATTCTGTTGAATATTTTTTCATTAAAGCTTCTTTTTGAAGTTTACTTACTTCAAGACATCCTTCCATAGCTAAATTAATAGCTTTAGCAAATTCTTCTTCTGTTAAATCACCATCACTTTGTAATAATGTGATTTCACCAGTTCTTGGCATTATAGCTATAGGAACATCAGCTTGACCTTCTTTATCTTCTTTTTCAGATAAATCAAGGACTATTTCATCATTAACTTTACCTGCAGCACAACCTACAACAATATCTTTCATAGGTACTCCCGCATCAACCAATGCAACAGAAGCTGCTGTAATTCCAGCACAACGGGTTCCACCTTCAGCTTCAATAACCTCAATATAAACATCAATCATGGAACGAGGATAATTTTCCAACATTAATGCTGGTCTTAATGCATCTGCAGTAATTTTAGAAATTTCAGATGATCTTCTATCAGGCCCTGGTCTTTTCCTATCATCCACAGAGAACGGTGCCATATTATATCTGCATCTTATAACTCCAGTATTTGGTTCAAGTAATCTTCTAATATATGATTCTCTAGGACCGTAAACAGCTACCAGGATTTTATTTCCTCCAACTTCAAGGTAAGCTGAACCATCTGCACGTTCAAGAACTCCAGCTTCAATTTTAATAGGACGTAATTCATCAAATTTCCTACCATCATCTCTAATCATATCTGACATTATAATCAACCTCACTCTTCTGAAGAATCTAAATCTTTTTGATTATCTCCAAATGCTTTGTTTTTAAATTCTTCAATAACCTCAGCAATATCCGGTTTATTTTCTTTTATTTTGTTTTCTTCAGCTTCTCTTTCTTCTTGTTCTAATTCTTCTTTGAAATTTTGTAATTTAGGTTTTTCTAAAACAAATTCTTCCTCAGGTTCTTCTTCTGGAGGTATTTCTCCATCGATTTCTAGGAATAGTTTGTTTTTAATTTTATTTGTTAAACCTGAAGTATGAGCTTCTTTTTCGATTAATTGGATTATTTCACGGGTGAGTTGTTCCATATCCTCATCACCTTTAACCCAAACAAGTCCGTTTTGACCAACAACGATTTTACAGTTGGTTTTATCTTTAATCATGTTGATCATGGATCCTTTTTTACCAATTAATCTTGGAACTTTGGTTGGGGAAATTTCTACAATAATTCCTCCTTTGAATTTGCCCATTCCCCTTCCTTTTAAACCGAGTTTTGCTTTTTTAATTTCATCAACATCTACAACTCTTAAAAATAGTACATCTCCAACATCATATACTTTGTTGAGTTCTTTTTTTTCACGACCGAACACTTCAAAAGCAGGTAAAATTCCAGAGTAAGGTGAATTAATATCTACATCCCACATTGAAAATCTAACGTCATTAATTTTACCTATTACAACATCACCTTTTTTAGGAACATATTTACTTTTTAAAGGAACTACTCTTATTTTTTTATTCCTTAATGAAACACGTCCCAGTAAAGATGAACAAACTCTACCGTTTTCTTTGAAGGTACCTCTTCCTGAATAGTATTCCTCATCTGCCAGTACTTGGCCGGGAATAACTAAATCTTTATTTTCCACATATATCATAATAATCCCATAAATATGATTGATATTATTTTATAGTTTTTGTTTCGGCTTCTCCACCTGAAATTTCAGCCATTTTTGAAGCGAAAGAATTTTGGAGACCTCCAGGCATTTCAATAATTCCTATCCATGAGCCGTCTTGTTGCCATTCTTCATTTAGGATTTCTCCGAATCCATGGATAACATTGTATGCTCCTCCAGCTGCAGAACCTGGGAGTCTGACTGCAACTTTAACTTTTTCAAACCTTATTGGTATTAGTGGTTTGATGGCTTTGAGGGCTGATTGTACTTGCTGGTCAACTGAAGTGAATGGGTCAAATTTAACTTTAGCTTCATCACATGCGTTTTCTATTCTTTGAACTGGATGTGGTAGACCATTTTGAGGATTTATTGCTTCTCTTGCAATTTTGTTTATTACAAGTTTTCTTTTATCCTCTTGCATTTTTCTTTTTTGGTCTGCAGTTAATTGAACATTACCTTTTTCCAGTATGATTTTGGAAACTTCAATTGGGTCAGTAGTTTCAAATATTTTATTCATTGCTTCATCAGAAGCTTTGTCTCCTTTTTTTGAATCTTTGAATATTTCTTCAACAGCTAAAAGATCTTCAATGGCAACATCTGGACCATCGGGATTTCTATAATCAGCTGCTAAATCTGGGTCAACTAGTATTTCAAAGTGTTCACCACAGTATTCGTATTTAGCGATAATAGCTTCATCAATATTTACCATTTAAATCCCCTAACTTTTGTTTATTTTTTTATTTATTCTTCGTCTTTATCGGAGTCTTCTTCGTCTTCTTCTGTTACTAGAAATTCATCTATGTATTTTTGTACTTCTTCTTGTGTGAGTTTTATGTATTGTTCGTTTTCTAGTTTTATAACTGCGATTTCTACATTGTTGGAGGTTGTATCATGATCTGTTGCTTCGTTTATTGCGGTTAATGCTAGTTCAATTGCTCCATCTAATGTTAAATCGTCTGCGTATTTTTCTTCAAAGATTTCCATTGCTGCAGATCTTCCTGATCCTATTGCTGTTGCTTTGTATTCTATTAATGCTCCACTTGGGTCGGTTTCGAATAGTTTGCATTTGCCATCGTATATTCCTCCGATGATTAGTGCAGATCCAAATGGTCTTACTCCACCGTTTTGGGTGTATAATTGTAGCATGTCACATAATTTTTTTGATAGGCTTGTTACACGGATTGGTTCACTGTATGTTATTTTGTTGATTTGTGCTTCTACTCTTGCTCTTTCAACTAGTGCTCTTGCATCTGCTACAAGACCTGATGTGGCTGCTCCGATGTGTTCATCTATTTTGAAGATTTTTTCTATTGATGTTGCTTCAACCAGTTTTGATGTGGTTCTTTTATCAACAGCCAATATTATTCCTTCTGAACTTTTCACACCGATTGATGTGGTTCCTCTTTTTACAGCTTCTCTTGCGTATTCTACTTGGAAAAGTCTTCCGTCTGGGCTAAAAACAGTGATTGCCCTGTCGTATCCAGCATTTTGTAAAGGTTGCATTTTAATACCTCGTTTTTATATTTTAATATTTTTTTATTTTTATAGTTATAAAAATTAATTTTGTATTTTACTGTTTGTAAAAAAAAATAAATC
>SUTL01000110.1 GCA_015062925.1 Methanobrevibacter thaueri | reverse complement strand
GTGTTTATGATTCTTGTTGTGTGGTGTTGGTATACACTGGGGTACATGAAGTATCTTGATACTAGTGCTCCTTCTGCTGCTTGTACTCCTTTTATGTCTAGTGTTAGTCCGTTGTCTAGTTTTAGATTGGAGATTATTCTTTGGTAGTCTATTATTCCGTAGGATACTCCGGTGTTATGTGAGTCTCTTAGGAGGTAGTCCATTCTGTCTACGTCGAGTTCTCCTGAGATTATTGGTCCGAGGTGTCCTTTTCCGTTGATGATGTCTACTATTTTGTTTACGTCGAATTTTTCTTCGAGGAGGTCTTTCATGGATGTTTTTGTGATTACGTATTTTGATAGTTGTTCGTGTGGTACTGTGAGTACTCCTTCGGATACGTGTGAGAATGGTCCGTGTCCTATGTCGTGGAGTAGTCCTGATGCTCGGATTAGTTCTATGTCGTCTTTTTCTAGGTTGAGTTCTTCTGCTAGTTTTGATCCTAGGTTCATGGTTCCTATTGAGTGTTCAAATCTTGTGTGTGTTGCTCCTGGGTAGATTAGGTTTATTAAGCCTAGTTGTTTTATTCGTCTTAGGCGTTGGAATTGGGGCATGTCCATTATTTTTATTTCGAATGTGTTTAGGTTTATATCTCCGTAAACACTGTCTCGTATGAATTTCTTTTTTGGGGTCATTTTTATCATTTTTCCTTTTTTTTATCTTTTTTTATGTGTGGGGGTGTGTTTTTTTTGTTTTTTGTTGTGTTTTATTATTATTCATATTTTTTTTAAAGCTATTATTTAAGGGTTTGTAAATTTTGGGCTTTTTTTGTTGTTTTTGTTTGGTTTTTCATAAGGTTTATATATGATGGTTGTCAATTATTATATATCGGAAGAATACTTCCGACATATTATTGCCGACAATAATTTTTCATTCAAAATAAAAACAATTATTACAAAAAATCAAAAAATTCGGAAAAGATAAAATGGTTATGTTTGATACAGGCGACACCGCATGGATACTAATATGCTCACTATTAGTACTAATAATGAGCATACCAGCAGTCGCATTTTTCTATGGAGGACTAAGTAAAAGAAAAAACGTTCTAAATACAATATTCTTAAGTTTCATTGCATTTTCAATAATCAGCGTAATATGGGTAATCTTCGGATACCAATTCGCATTCGGAAATGATATAAATGGAATAATAGGAGCGCCCGCTAATTTCTTCCTACAAGGAATAGGGCTTGACGATTTAAACGGAACAATACCAACATTACTCTTTGTAATGTTTCAATGTGCATTTGCAGGCCTAACCTGCGCAATACTATCAGGAGCACTAGTTGGAAGAATGAAAACAAAAGCATGGATCATATTCGTACCAATATGGGCATGCCTAGTATACGTCCCAATCGCCCACTGGGTATGGGGAGGAGGATGGCTAATGCAAATGGGAGCACTAGACTTTGCAGGAGGAGCAGTAGTTCATATTAACTCAGGAATCTCCGCATTAGCAGTTGCACTAGTATTAGGAAAAAGAAAAGACACCTCATTAATCCCACACAACCTCGGATACGCAGTACTAGGAGCAGCACTCCTATGGTTTGGATGGATGGGATTCAACGGAGGATCAGGACTTGCAGCAGATGGACTTGCAGCAAATGCAATAATCGTATCTAATGTTGCAGCAGCAACAGGATTAATAGTCTGGACAATAATTGATACATACATAGTTGGAAAACCAACCGTACTAGGGGCAATATCCGGAGCAGTAGCAGGACTTGTAGGAATAACACCTGCAGCAGGATTTGTAGATGTTCCAGGAGCATTAATCATAGGCGCAGTAGCTCCATTAGTCTCATACTTTGCAATCTACTACCTTAAACCAAAACTCGGATACGATGATGCACTGGATGTATGGGGTATACATGGAATGTCCGGAGTATGGGGAGCAATAGCAACAGGAATATTTGCAATGCCAGCAATAGGTGGAGTTGCAGGATTAGTAAGTGGAAACCCAAATCAGGTAATAATACAAATAATCAGTGTAATTGCCACAATCATATACGCATTCGCAGTAAGCTACATATTAGCAAAAATATTAGATAAAACAATTGGAATCAGAGTGGATGATGATGAAGAAGTCGGAGGCCTAGACTCCAACCTTCACAAAGAATCTGCATACAACCTCAACTAAAAAAAGGATGTGTTAATAAATGAAAAATATAATCGCAATTATAAGACAGGAAAAATTCGAAGATGTTAAAAAAGCATTAGTAGAAGTTGGGTGCGAAGGAATGACAGTATCCGAAGTAAAAGGAAGAGGAAGCCAAAAAGGAGTGCGTGAATCATATCGTGGATCAAGCTACTGCATAGATTTAATACCAAAAACAAAAATTGAAGTAATAGTAAAAGACGAAGGAGTAGATCTTATTGTAGATGCAATTAAAAAAGGGGCACACACAGGAAACATTGGAGATGGAAAAATATTCATATATCCAGTGGATAATGTGATTAGAATAAGAACTGCTGAAGAAGGGGATAATGCAATCTAAATATAATTCTATCTCTCTCACCTTCACTTTTTTTTTTAAAATAAACTTTTTCAATCATCCATAATATTCAAATTCATATTCAGCAATGCTTTCATTGTTTCAATATCAATCTGTCCTGGAGCAGTCACATCAGTTCCCGCAGCAAAAGTAATAGGAGAGTTGAACTTTGAAGCCATAACACGAGTATAACTTCCCAAATCACCCATAGAAATAGCAATAGTATCTTCACAATGTGAAAGAACAGCAAGAATAGTTAAAGTATCCTCCAAATCCTGAGGCATAAAAGCAACTTTCGCAATATCACCTAATTTCTGTTCTTTTGAAACAATATAGGTAATCTCATTTAAATCAGGTGTTTTTTCAAAATCATGATAAGAAACAATAGTTTTAACACCAGTCTCATGAATTTTATTTATATAATTATCATTACTTTGAAGTTCAATATCAACATAATCAACTAAATCACAGCACTCATAAAGAATCTTGAAACGTTCCTCCTCACTACCTTTAAAAGAACCACCTTCATTACTGATTCTATTAGTTGCTATCATAGGAAAATTAATTTCTTCAATAGTATTTTTAATTTCATTAATATCAGGATTTTCTAAAGCATCAATTCTAAATTCAAGAACATCAGCACCTTTATCAATACAATCCTTTGCAACTTCAACTACACTTTCACATTTCTTTTGGAAAATAGGAATTGCAATTTTTGTTTGTGAATACATTAATTAATATATTTTATCAGTTGTTATTAATTAAAGTTTTTCTTATATCTTTATATAAATTAAAAAACAAATATCATAGTATAAGTATTGATAAATAATATATTATTTATTTGTTTAATTGAATTATACAAGGTGTTAATTTGAAAATTACTGCTATAGGTGCTGATATATCTAAAAATGATGTGTCATGTAGTTCTAAGCTAGTAGAAACTATTGAAAAGAATCTTCATCGTGTTAAAGAATTAGGTGCAAGAGATGTTGGATTAACAAATGTCACAGGCGATGATGTTGTTGTAAGTGCATTTGTAGAAGATGATTTACTTGAACCTGTAAATGAAGGTTTAGTAGATGTTTTAAAAATGAGTGCGGAAAATCTTGGAGATTTATCTGGAATTTCACAAACACCAGAAGATGCTGGTGAAGGAATATCATATGCTGTGGCAAATATAAGGTCAGACAGATATCCTGATGCAATAATTCTAGGTTTCGATACTTATGGAGGAGAACCATTTGTAGAGGATGTTGCAAACTCCGCAATTGATGCTGCAAAAAACATGAAAAATTGCACAGACGTATCAGATTATATTAAACCAGAAACAAGAAAAATACCTGGAGTCGGTTATGTATCTCCACAAACCGATGATCCGGTAGTAGTAGCTAGTGTTGAAAATATCGAATCTGTTGGTGTAATTGCAGGAGCAATGATTGGAGCTGCACTTGGAAATAAAAATGTTTATTTAGTTAAACGAGGAACAACTTGTAATGTATTGCCAGGTAGTGTAATATTTTCAGCTACCGCTTTTATGAATGGGAATGTAATTGATTTAGCTGTTCCATTTGAAAATAAAACAAGAATATTAAGATAAAAGGTGATTTGAATATGATTTTATTAAATGAAGATACAAAATGTTTAGTTCAAGGAATAACCGGAAAACAAGGTTCATTCCACACAGAACAAATGTTAAACTATAACACTAATATTGTTGCAGGAATCACACCTGGAAAAGGAGGTCAGAAATTCCTTGATAAAGTTCCAATTTTCAATTCAATAGAACAGGCAAAAGAAGAAGTTGATATTAATTCCTCAATCATATTTGTTCCAGCTAAATTTGCAAAAGATGCAGCATTTGAAGCAATAAAACACTTAGATTTAGTAGTTATTATCTCAGAACATATTCCCGTACACGACAGTATGAAAATCATGGAATATGCAAAACAAATGAAAACAACAGTAATAGGACCAAACACACCAGGAATCATCTCACCGGGTATTGGTAAATTAGGAATCATGCCAACCCATATATTTAAAGAAGGTAATGTGGGAGTGATTTCAAGAAGCGGAACATTAACCTATGAAATTGCAAGTGAACTTACAAACGCAGGAATAGGTCAAAGTACTGCAGTAGGAATAGGTGGAGATCCTGTTACCGGTGATAATTACGTTGATATTTTAAAAAGATTTGAAAAAGATGATCAAACCGATGCAGTAGTATTAATTGGTGAAATCGGTGGAAATGCAGAAGAACGTGCAGGTAAATATATTTCAGAAGAAATGACAAAACCAGTAGTATCATATATTGCAGGAAGAACCGCACCACCAGGAAAAAGAATGGGGCATGCAGGAGCAATCATCCAAGGAAATTCAGGTACTGTTGCAAGTAAAACAAAAGCTTTAAACGAAGCGGGTGTTGAAGTAGCAGTTAAACCATCAGAAATTGTAGATTTACTTAAAAAGGTTATGTAATGTTAAAAGAGGAAATTATTGATAAATTATTAAAAGGGGAAATGAAACTTTACCAGGTAGACCGTGAAGTTTCAGCTAAACAGGCAACTGATATTAGAAGAGAATTTCTAGAGAAAAAATATAATTTGGAATTATCCAATATCTCAAATTACTCCTTAGACATGGAAAGAGCATCTGCAAGAAACATTGAAAATTCAATAGGAGTACTTCAACTTCCAATGGGTATTGCAGGACCTTTAAAAATCAATGGCCAATACTGTGAACGTGAAGTATATGTGCCTCTTGCAACATCTGAAGGAGCATTAGTTGCATCAATAAACCGTGGAGCATCCACAATCACAGCATCAGGAGGTGCTAATGCAAGAGTAATATCTGATATCATGACAAGAGCACCAGCAATTAAATGTGAAGGAGTTAATGATGCTTTAAAAATCAAACAATGGTTTATTGATAATTTCAATGAATTAAAAACTATTGCAGAATCCACAACATCACATGGTAAATTAATAAAAATCGACCCGATTTTAATCGTTGGAAACTATGTATATCCAAGATTTGTATTCTCAACCGGAGACAGTATGGGAATGAACATGGTAACAATAGCATGTGAAAAAATACTT
>SUTL01000009.1 GCA_015062925.1 Methanobrevibacter thaueri | reverse complement strand
TAAAAATAAATAAAATAGTATTAGAATAATAATAGATAAAATTAAATAAATTAAAGAAAAATTAGTCGAAATAAATAGTGAAAATAAGAAAAAAATTCAAAAAAATCTTAAGTTTCTAGCAGTGGTTAATTTTATTATATATTAAAAATATAAACCTTACATATTATAATAATCTTAAAATTTAAGATTTATAGATTGTGATATAATGGCGAATAAAATATTAAGAATTCTTTTAGTTATTGTATTATTTGTTATATTTTTTGAAGTAGGACTTTTTAGCTCTTATACAATAATCACAGCTGAAGCTCCAAACATTCAAGGCTTAATTGATATGCAGATATCAAAAATTACAGGAATATTCATTCCCGAAGAAGTTGATGATGCTTTAGTTAAAGATCCTACTTTAGTTAATATTACTAATAAAAAAGATGTAGGGCTGCGAATGGAGGAACTGTCGAAAGTTGATGGTGTTAATGTTGATTCAATGAATATTACAACATATGATGATACAGATAATAAAAATTTAACTGTTAACATTGAAGCTTTAGGTTATGCTTCTCCAAATTCAACATCAGGTCAAATTGTAATTAGCCAAGATCCTTCATATAAGGTTATCGCAACGGGTCAAGCTAGTTTTAAGGAGAACGGACTTAGAGTTGATGAAAAATCAATTAATATAAATTCTATTCTGAAATTGTATTAGTGATATTATGATTAATGTAATTGGTATTGGTCAAAACAGAGAAAACATGACTTTAGGAGCTTTAAAAGCTATTGAAGAATCAGATGTTATTATTGGTTATAAGAAATATATTAATCAAATTGATGATTTAATTGAAGGTAAAGAAGTCATTAAAAAAGGTATGGGTGATGAGATAGCAAGAGCGGAATTTGCAATTGAAAAAAGTCAACAAGGCCAAACTGTTTCATTAATCAGTTCAGGAGATCCTGGTGTTTTTGGAATGGCTAATGTATTGTTTCAGATTGTCAGTAAATATGATGATGTTGATATTAAGGTTTATCCTGGTGTATCTGCTTTAAATTATGCATCAAGTCATTTGGGAGCACCATTACATGATTTTGCAGCTATCAGTTTAAGTAATATTTTAACTCCTTTATCTGAAATTGAGAAAAAGTTAAGATATGCTCTTGAAGCTAATTTAATTATTGCAATTTACAATCCTATTAGTAAAACACGTAAAGAACCTTTTAAATTATTTAAAGAATGTGTTTTAGATGTTAAGGGTAGTGATGCTTTAGTTGGAATTGTGGATAGTACTTATGAACCTCCAAAGGCAACTATTGTTAAAATTAATGATTTAACTGAAGATATTGTTAATATGTCTTGCACATTAATTGTTGGAAATGATTTAACTTATATTCAAGATAACAGATTAATAACACCAAGAGGATATGTTATTCGATCAAATATTCATCCATTATCACAAAATCATTATGAGAAATTTTTAAATGGTGAAATTGCACATGGACCTAATAGAGAATGTGAATTTTATCCATGTCATTGGGATGGTCAATATTGTGACTTTTGTTACTGTCCGTTTTATCCATGTGGAGATTCTTCAACTGGAGGGGAATGGATTAAAGGTAAAAATGTTTGGAATTGTAAGGATTGTACATGGTTACATGAGGAAGATACTGTTAAGTGTTTAAGAAGTCCTTTGGAAAATATTATTGAAGATGTTGAAGATTTAAAAGCTAAGAAAAAAACTTTGTTGAAACTTAGAAGGGCATGTTTGTTAAAAACTGATCCGAATAATCTTTAAGGGGAATTTTAATTGTCAATCAAGAATCTTTTAATTGAAATGAAAAATATGTCGGAGCTTATGGTGGATTTAGCATATTCAGCTATTTTATTTAATAGTAAAGCGGCCGCTGAAGAAGTTATTGCATTGGAAAATGAAGTTAATTCAAAGAATTATGAGATTAAAAAAGAATCTTTAGTTGCAGCCAGGTCTTATGAGGATGCTGAGAAATTAACTGCATTGCTTGAGATTGCTGAAGCTGCTGAAAGTATTGCTAATGCTGCTAAAGATTTAGCTGATTTAGTTATAACTGGTTTTAAACCACATCCAGTGTTTAAAATGGTGATGGAAGAATCTGATAAAAATATTGTTAGAGTAACAATAGATAATAATTCAGATTTAGCAAATAATACATTAGGTGATTTATTATTAGTAAATCGTACAGGAATGAGAGTAATTGCAATAAGAAGAGGATCCTCATGGATTTACGGACCAGATAAATACACAACTTTACTTGCAAACGACAGTTTAATCTTAAAAGGAACAGATGCAGGTGCAGACTTACTTGAAAAACTAGCTGCAGGAACATGTTCATTAGAAGATATTCCAGAAGAATTAGAAGATGAAGATAATTAAAGGTGGATTAAAAAAATGATTATAGGTAGTGATAATTGTGACAGACAAACAGAAGAGGATTCGCACTCCACTATCTATATTCTCAACATTTCCTGATTTCTTAGACGAACATAAATCCATAATAAAAGAAAGTCTAATAGCTTTATTAATATGTGCAATAGGAGATTTATGTGCAGGTATTGTCCTAGGTAAAATGACATTTTTCTTAGAAGCATTTCCAGGATTATTAGTTATAATACCTGGTGCTATAGGTATGCGAGGAAATATCTTCGGATCATTCGCATCAAGATTATCAACAAACCTACACATAGGTATAATTTCACCAAAATTTAAATTTTCACAAGATTTAAATTATAATATTTTCTCATCATTTGTTTTAACATTAGTCTTATCATTATTCCTGGCTATTTTTGCTAAAATATTATGTATTATATTACATCAGCCATCAATGAATTTAATTGACTTTATTTTAATAAGTGTAATTGCAGGTATAATTTCAAATCTGATAATGCTTCCAATTACAATGCTCGTATCATTTAAAAGTTTTAAACATGGTTGGGATCCGGATAATATTACAAGTCCAATAATTGCTGCATTTGGTGATTTATTTACATTACCTGCTATTATAGCATCTTTATTCATATTACAATTAATGAATTTTAATATAATCTTTAAAGATATTATTCTAGTAATTATTTTAATAATTATCACAATAAGTTTCATTTATTGTTATAAATTATCAGAAGAAACTAATAGGATTTTAAAACAATCAACTCCAGTTTTACTTTTATGCTCATTTTTAGGTGGTGCTGCGGGTGGAATTTTAAATTCAGCAGTAGAAACATTAGTTACAAATCCAAGTTTATTAACATTATTACCTTTATTCTCAGGTGAAAGTGGAAGTTTAATTAGTATTTTAGGCGCCAGATTATCATCAGGTCTTCATTCAGGGTTGGTTGAACCATTTAGAAAACCTGAAGGTGAAGCTGTTCATAATTTTATTATTTGTTTTATTTTAGCAATTATAGTGTTCCCTATTATTGGTTTTTTAGCTGAAGCTTCATCATATGCTTTAGGTGAAGTGGGTGTTGGTTTTATTAATATTATGGAAATATCAACATTATCAGGTATTATTCTTGCTACTATTATGGTCATAATTGTTTATTATGTTTCAATAACATCTTATAATAATAATTTAGACCCTGATAACATTGTAATTCCTGTTTCAACTAGTATTACAGATTCAATTTCTAGTTTAACATTAATTTCTGTTTCATTACTTATATTAAGTAGTATTATTTAATACCATGCTTGGATTATAAATTGACAGTCGTTTGTTCTAAAATAATCATATTCCAAATATTCTTTCTCAAAATTTTTAGGAACTGATACAAGGACGGCTTTTGGATTTTTTTTATCAAGATGAACAAAAACTATTGCACTTGTATCATCATAAAAATCAATTTTATTATTTAGATAAATAACATCTGATGTGGGGCTTTGCCAATATTTCTGTTTAACAACTCTTGTTGTTTCAACAATATATTTAACATCATCTTCAGTATTATCTAGTATTAAATAATAATCTGATGTTTTCACATTGCCTTTGAATATTTTAAAATAATCACAACTGTATTCTTCCTGATTGTGGTTTCTATTACATTTTCCTGGATTTTGATAATCTTTTAAAACATATTTTTTGTAGAAATCACATTTTACTAGTCTTGTTAGTGAATATATTGTGTTTCCGGTATTTGTTTCACCAATTTTTACACTTGCAATACTGCTTTGTTGTGGTTGTAATTCCATTTGAGTTTTGATTTTTGAATTAAATATTTTTTGTGTGACAAGTTTATTATAATCATTTCCCAGTGCTATTAATTTAGCATAGGATATGCTGTTTGGAATGATTTGACCTTCATCATTTATTATTGCAAGTCCTGGTGTTCCTTTTTTGTTTTCATTCCAGTTTTCAGGTGTTCCGGGATTATTAATTAAGTTATCAATAACTTCTGCGATTAATTTTTCCATATTATTGTTTTCTTGTGATTTTATTATTTTTTCTGTTGAATTTTCTATATTTGTTAGTATTATTCCTGAAATCATTAAAATAATGATTAAAATTATTGATATTTCTAATATGCTATTGTTCATCTTCTTCAACCAATCCGTATTTTTTTCTATGGGAATCATCCAGTATTAAACTATCCCAGTCTTTTGGATTTATTTTTGCTCCATTATAATGGTCTGCGAATACTACGTGGTCTGAACAGGATAGTGTTTCATTATCTATTGGTGTGTGTGTTTGTATGAATACTTCCATTCCATAATGTGGGCATTTTCCTTTTCCTTCTAATCTGCATAGGTAGCAACTTCCATCTGCACTTTCATGGAAATATCCTTTATTTAAACAGTCTTCTAGAACATTAGGGTCTCCATGATGAATATACGGATCATATGGACATTTTTTAATTGTTAATGGTGCTGTTGCTTCAATATAGGATTCTGGTGAATCTAGGTTGTGTAGTAACATATATGCTGATAGGGCGGTTTTATAATGTATTTTATCATCATATGCCATAACACCGGATAATATTGTAAGTTTTGCTATGGGTAATGGATCTCTTAATCCTTCAATCGATGCATTTCTTTCTATTATTTGTGAAAATTTTTCATTTTCTTTTTGTCCATTAATTTTTACTTTAAATAGTACTTTCCATGGTGAGCTGCTTGGTTGAACTGATATTGTTTCAGAGGATATTTTAATATCATATTTTTCACTAAATTCTTTATTTTTTTCTTCTAGATTTTTATTTAAATTTTTCATGATTTGATTTTCGCTATCTGATATTTTTAGTCCGTTATATATTTTTTGTGTTGCTTCTGCTATTGAGGTTCGCCCTAGTATTTCTATATTTGCTGAGTAATCATCTATTATGTATTTGAAATTATCATTTGATTCAGAGTTTATATTTGAATCTTGAATATAATTTATTGATGTGATTACGAAGATACTTATTAATAATAATGCTGTAATTAATATTGCTGTTGTTCCTATTATTATATTTCCTCTTGTGTCGAGTTTTTTAATTTTCATTTTTAATGATTTGATTTGTTATTTATATATTAGTTTATTAAGTGCGAGTTTATGATTTTACACAAAAACACAGTATAATATTTTTTCCATTTTACAAATTAAAAATAATATTGTAATAGGCTTGTTTTTCTATTTACTCACAACAAAATTGATTTTAAATCTAAACAAACTTTATATACTAATTAATTAAATTATAAAATGTGTTAACATACTTAAAAATTGATTTCATGAAATCTCAAAAAAATAAATTTTTGAGGAAAAAACATGTCAAAACGAAAGAAAATTCATCATCCAAATGACGTGGTTAATATCTACCTATCAACAGTAATCCCAGAAATTCTACATCAATATTTCAAATTACCAGGAAAATTTGTTAAAAATTACACAACAAAAATAATAAGAAAAGATGGTACTGAAGGACAAATGGATTGGCTATATTTAGTTGAACCAGATAATCAGACTTTGTTTGAAGAAATACTAATCAATGTTGAATTCCAATCATCAAAAGTAACCAAAGAAAAAATTAAAATAATTGCAGATTACAGAGATTATGCTAAAATCTACTATGGATTACCAGTATTCAGTGTAATCATCATAATAGATGGTTATGAATCATCAGAGTATGAATATTTTAGAGTACCATCAGACATTATTAAACCATACTATATATACATCTCCTGGAAAGAAATAATCGAAAAATTAAATAACTTAGAAGAAAAAATAAGTAATCAAAAACAATTAACTAAAGATGAAGGATTAGACATGATATTTGCATCCATGCATGCTCCAAAAAATGATGCAAATTGGATAACTGAAAGACTTATATTTTTATTTTCAAATTATGAGTCTTTAAATAAGCCTTTCTATAATTATATAGGATATGGTTTATCTATTATGATTAAGAAATATTTTGAACATACAAGTAAAGGTGAGGAGTTGTTAAACATGTTAGAACCTGAAGTTAGTGATTCAAAATTAAGAATTGTTGCTGAATATGAACTTGAATATGAAAGAGAAGGATTTGAACTTAAATTAAAAGAAAAAGATAATGCTATTGCAGAGAAGAATAATGCTATTGCAGAGAAGGATAGTACTATTGCAGAGAAAGAAAAGTCTATTGCTACTAAAAATAAGGAAATTGAAGAATTAAAGAAAAAACTTAAAGAAAATGGGATTAAATACTAAACCTTATTATAAAGTTAACAATGATAATTATTGTTTACATGTAAGATTTTACATTAAGAATCATTGAAAAAATCATATCCCAATATATTAAAAATATAAATTCAACTTATTTTTTTTTAATTATTACTATTTTTTCAAAATTGTTATAATAATTAATACTTTATCAATACTTATTTATATTATTGGCAATAAAATTATACTTATTAAAAATTATAGGAGGATTTATATGTCCGATACTGTAAGAACATGGCGTCATATACAACAAAGATATAATCTTATAGGTTCTAAATGTAAAACTTGTGGTGAGTTATTCTTCCCATCACGTGTTGTTTGTCCTAATTGTAGGAGAAAAGGAGAACTTGAACCATTCCAATTTTCTGGAAAAGGTAAAATTTATACTTATTCAATTATTAGATCAGCACCTGATGATTTTAAAAAATCAGCTCCTTATGCTGTAGCTGTTATTGAACTTGAAGAAGGTGCTAAATTAACTTCACAACTTGTAGATTGTGATGTGGAGTCATTAGAAATTGGTGACGATGTAGAAATGGTATTTAGAAAAATAAGAGAAGATGGAAAAGACGGAGTTATCTCTTATGGATACAAATTCAAAGTTATCAAATAATACAGCTGTAATTTTAGTAAGTCATGGTAGTACATTACCATATGCAGAAGAAGTTTTTAATGAAATAAAAGAAAAATTCATAAAAAAAACTGGTATTGCTACTGAAATTGGTTATATGAAAGTTTCCCAACCAACAATTGCTGGTGCTGTTGATATTTTAAAAGAAGAAGTAGATGGTTTAAATAAAATCATCGCTATTCCAGTATTTTTGGCTCCGGGTATTCATACTAATATTGATATACCAATTTTATTAGGTTTAGATCCTTTAGAAGAAGATCCTAGGTGTCCTGATGGTAATTATCCTCCGGAACATTATTTATCAATTGCAGATGATGTTGATTTTGATGGTGAAATAGAATTATTAAGTTCAATTGGGCCTCGGGATGAATTATTAAATATTATTGATAAAAGAATTAATGAGGTTTTAAGTGAATCTGAACTTGATGAATCTGCAAAAACTGGTATTCTTCTTGTAACTCATGGTTCTAGACTTAATTATAATAAAGAATTTGCAACTGAATTATATAATAAATTTGAAAAAACTTGTGATTTACCTTCAAGTTTTGGGTTTATGGAATTATGTGGTCCTAGTATACCTGAATCTATTGATAAGTTAGTTAGTGAAAATGATTTGGAAAGATTAGTTGTTGTTCCGGTATTTATTGCTCCTGGAATGCATACTACTCATGATATTCCTCATATTTTAGGATTTTTAGAAGGTCATTCTCATTCTCATGATCATGGTCATGATCATTCTCATGATTTAACTCCGGTAGATTTTGATGGTGAGATACTTTATCCTGAACCTATTAAAGCGGATGATATATTAATTGATATTTTAATTAAAATGCTTGATGAGTAAAAATTATTATAATTTTTTTTGAAAAATTTTTTTTTCAAGATAACTTCATTATATTTAACTTTAAATTTAATTTATAATTTGATTAAACGGATGATAAAATATGTCTGATAAAAAAACTGGAATTTTACTTTTAAGCCATGGTTCTAGATTAGATGATGGTGAAGAAGTAATTAAAGCTTATAAAGAAATGTATGTTGAAGAATTCCCAGATGCTAATGTTGAATATGGATTTATGGAAATTCGAAAACCGGGAATTAGTGAAACAGTTAAGAAATTAAATCAAAACAATGATTTGGAAAGAATAATTGTTGTACCGGTATTTGTTGCACATGGTCTTCATACAAAAAGAGATATTCCTCAATTACTAGGTATAGAAAGTGATTTTGACGCTGAAATGCTTCATGACCATGGTCATGATCATAATCATGGACATCATCATCACCATCATGACCATGATGATGAAAAAATCGATTTTGATGGTGAAATAATATTAACAGACCCTCTTGGAATCGATACAAGATTGTATGATATAATTAAAGACAGAGTTTCAGAACATTTATAATTTCTGAAATTTTTACTTTTTTTTACTAAAATTTTATTAATTTTAAAAAAGATATTAAATATTAATGAGCTTTAAAGTATCTGATATTGGAGAAAAAGAATTAATAAAATATATTATTTCCAATTCAAAAAATATAACACCTGATGATACTGCAGTTACTCCATTTAATTTTTCAAATTTAATATCAACCTGTGATATGTTGATTCAGTCAAAACATTTTCCAGAAAACATGTCTTATTTTGATATGGGTTTTAAAGCAGTTACTGTTAATGTAAGTGACCTTGCTGCAATGGGAGCTAAACCCTTAGGTTTTCTACTTGCAATTGCATTTCCTAAAGATTTAAACCTGGATTCGTTTAAACAATTAATTGATGGTGTTATTAATGCCTGTGATTATTATGAAATTCCATTAATTGGGGGGGATACTAATGAAGCGTCTGAAATAATTATTTCAGGAACTGCTTTAGGTCTTTGTGATAATCCATTGATGAAAAACACATATAATCTGGGTGATTTAATAGCTGTCACTGGTGATATTGGCCTTGCAGCATTGGGTTTTAATTTAACTGATGATAATATTTACACTAATAAGGTTTTAAAACCACGTGCTAGAATTAAGGAAGGGTTAATTTTAAAAAATTATGCTACTTCTGCCACTGATATTACTGATGGTCTTGCAAGTGAATTATATGAGATTAAAAAAGATGGTTTTGGGTTTATTATTTATGAGGATAAGTTAAATATTTCCGATGATTTTAAAAAGTTATCTCGTGATTTTAATCTTGATTATTTGGATTTAATATTTCATGTTGGTGAGGATTTTGAATTATTATTTACAATATCAAAAGATGATATTGATGATTTAACTATTGATTTTAATGTTATTGGTGAGGTTACTGATTCTGATGTTGTTGAATTGGTGTTAGATGATGGTAATGTTGTTGGAATAAAAAATAAAGGTTATGAGCATTTATGTTAGTTGGTAATGATTGGTATAAGAAAAGTTCTAAAACTCAAAAAGTTCGTTGTGAGATTTGTGCTAATTATTGTAAAATTGCTGATGGTAGTTTTGGTGTGTGTAGGCAGCATAAAAATGTTAATGGTGAGTTGTTTGATGTTTCTTATGGAATTGTTTCTTCTTTAAGTCCTGATCCTATTGAAAAAAAGCCTTTAAATCATTTTTTACCTGGTAGTTTAACATATTCAATTGGTGGTTTTGGGTGTAATATGTCATGTTTGCATTGCCAGAACTATATGATATCCCATGAATATCATGATTATTCAAGAGGTATTAAAATAACACCAGAAACGATTGTGGAAAATGCACTTAAATATAATTGTAAGTCAATTGCTTGGACCTATAATGAACCTACGATACACTTACCCTTCTCCAAGAAAACTTCTCTTTTAGCAAAAAACAAAAACCTGAAAATAATCTATGTAACCAACGGATACTTTTCACAAAAATCATTAACCGAAATTTTAAGTTTCACAGATGCATTCAACATAGACCTGAAAAGCATGTCAAAAGATTTCTATAAAAAAATCTGCGGAGCAGAATTAGATATTATTTTAGATAATATAAAAACAGTATATGAAAACAATAAACATTTAGAAATAACAAATTTAATTATCAATAACTATAATGATTCAATTGATGAAATCACACAACTATGTGATTTTATAATCGATGAATTAGATTCAAACGTACCACTACATTTCTCAAGAGCATTTCCATATTATAAAATGAACAATATTTCACCAACAAAACCTGAAATTTTATTCAAAGCCAAGGAAATTGCATCTGATAAAGGTATAAAAAATGTATATCTGGGAAATATTTAAAAAAATTAGGTAAAAAGTTAGTTTTACTCACCAAAACTAACTCTCTCGAATTTTTCTAATGTTTTAAGTGATTTAGTTGCATCAACTCCAATTTTAGTAGTTGTACCATCACTTTCAGCTACAGGATCCAAAGAAGAACCACGAACATTAGGAACAATCATAATATCACGATCACCTTTCACACGTGTAGCTATTGCATACTCAACATCTTCAGCATTAAACACATCAACATCTGTATCTACAACAGTACAATGTTTAAGTGATGGATGAGCAGATAATGCAGCCATAATAGCATTTTTACCATCACCTTCCGTTTGTTTATTAATAGATATAACAGCATGCAACCAGCAACAACCCCCTTCAGTTAAAACAACATTTTCAACAGTAGGAACTGCGTTTTTAACAGCTTTAAATATTCTAGGCTCTTGAGGAAGTCCTTGTAATAACTTATGTTCAAATCCTGCTGGAACAATAGCATGATAACAAGGATTATCCTTTTTAATATGCATTTTAGTTAAATTAATAATTGGTTGGTCACGAATAATATCATAAGTATCAGTTAAATCAACAAATGGTCCTTCAGCAACAGTTTCACTTACAGAAATTTTACCTTCAAGAATAATATCTGTCTGTGGAACTTCCAAATCACCACATTTTATTAATTCAAGCTCACCATCCTTAAAAGCATTAGCAACTTCCATTTCATTATAATCAATTGGTATTGAAGTAGTACTTGCAAGTAATATTGCAGGATCCATTCCAATAGCAATTGCAATATCCAAATCCTCACCAATATTCTGTGCATTCTGGAAATAAGTATAAAGGTTTCTAGGCACAATTCTAATAACTAATCTTTCATTGTCAAGTACCATCATACGATGAATAGAAGCATTCTGAACACCAGTTACTGGGTCACGTGCAAAAACAACACCTGCAGTAAGATATGCTCCACCATCACGTTTATAATGTGTTAAAATTGGAATTTTACTTAAATCAACATCTAATGAATTATAATCAGAGAAATCTGTGAATTTATCCACTTTAACAGGGTTTTCCATTGCATCAATAATTTTTTGAGTGATTTGTGAAACTTCACAATTAATTGATTTGGCAATTTTTGCTCTTGTGTTACAAATTCCTGAAACAACCGGCATATCATATCCTTTTGGATTTTTAATTATTGTTGTGTCTTTAGGATAATCTCTTAAGCATTTTGATATTTCATATTCAGTTGATAGTTCGTCTGTTATTTCTATAATATTTTCATCTGTTATTTTCATTTTCAATCACTATAAATTAATTTTTTTATCTTTTAATTTTTCAAGAACTTGTACAATTTCAGGATTATCAATAGAAAAGATTTCCCCAGCAAGTACTGCAGCATTTTTACCATTATTTATACCTACTGTTGCAACAGGAACTCCTGGTGGCATATTAACTGTGGTGAGCATGTAATCATCACCATTTTCATTAGTACATGGAACTCCTATTACAGGTCTTGCGGTTAAACCTACAATTCCTCCTGTGACTTGTGAAGAATTGGAACTAACTCCTATAAAGATTTTAGCATTTTTCATGCATTTAACATAATTAATGAATTTCTTATTGGATCTGATTGGACAAACCACTTTCATATCATAGGATATTTTAAGACGTTCTAAAATATTAGTTATTTTTTTCGCTGTTACTACATCAGTTTGTCGTCCAACAATAATTGCTACATCAGCATCTTCGTTTTTACAATTTATTTCTGTTTCATCAATTTCTGCTTTGTTTATTTCAAGATCTTTTATTCTTAAAAAGTCATTATTAATGTATGGTCTGTTTATGTTTTGAATAATATCTTCATTGCTTTTAAATACTTTATTTGCATATTCTTTTCTTAATTTAATGACTTTTTGATGTATTTCATTATCATGTAAACCGATAAATTGAGCTGCAAGTATTGCAGCATTATCTCCTCTGTCAATTCCAACAGTTGCGATTGGTGAGGGATAGGGCATTTGAACTATTGATTCTAATGCATCTATACCATTAGTTTTCACATCAACTGGAACACCAATAACGGGTCTTGGCGTATATGCTGCAATGGAACCTGGTAAATGAGCTGCTAGTCCTGCAATTCCAATAAAAACTTCAATTCCTGCTTCAGTACCTTTTCTAACAATATCACGAACTAAATTCGGTGTTCTATGAGCGGATGCTATTTTTAAGCTATAGGGTATTTCTAATTTATCTAAAATATCCATTGCTTTTTCTGCAATAGCAATATCAGATCCACTTCCAAGAATAATCATTATTTTTGGTGTCATACATATCCCCCTTCATAAATATAAATATTCAATATTTTTATTAGAAGTTATTAATAAAATCTATTAAAATATAAATTAAACGGTATCAATAATAATGTAAGAAATACTTGATTTTTACAAATCAATGAAAAATAAAACTTGGTGAATAAAATGGATAATAATGATGATAAACTTATTTTAGATGAATTAAAAGAAATAACAAGAAATAAAGAATCATGGAAAGTAAATATTAAGGATGTTGCAATTAAATTAAATCAAAACTATTCCAATACTGTTAAAGCAAAAGCATTATGGCTTCTTGGGGAAATGGGATTGAAATATCCAATAGAAATTGAAGAATATATTAGAGATATTGTTAATTATTTAGATGATGATGATTCAAAATTACGTGAAAGATCACTAAATGCAATGGGAAGAATAGGTAGAGCAGATGAAAATCTAATAACTCCTTATATTGATAAATTAATGGAAATGAGAAATGATGAATCTGAAAATGTTAGACATGCATTTATCTGGGCCTGTGAAAATATAGCTACACGAGCTCCTGAATTATTTTGTGAAAACCTTGAAATTTTCTATGAAATGATTTATGATTCCGGAGATAAAGTTAGAATAGAAGCACCTGAAATGTTTAGAGTGATTGGGAAAAGAAAACCTGAATATGTAGAACCTTACCTTGAAAAATTAGAGGTAATTGCTGAAAATGATGAAAACCCTATTGTTCGTATTCATAGTGCAGGTGCAATTCGCATTACTAAAAAAAATCTATGAAAAATAATATATTTTTTAAATTATCATAGATAATGTAATTCTATTTCTTTTAACATCAACATCCAATACTTTAACATCCACAATATCCCCAACACTAACAATATCAAGAGGATGTTTAACATATTTATCAGCAATCAGCTGTGAAATATGAACTAACCCATCCTGATGAACTCCAATATCTACAAATGCACCGAAATCAACTATATTTCTAACAGTTCCTTTCAATATCATACCCTCATCCAAGTCTTCTATTGATAGAATATTTTTCCTCAAAATTGGTTTTGGCATATTTTCTCTAGGATCACGATTAGGTTTTTTAAGTTCATGTATAATGTCTTTTAATGTTTCAACACCAATATTTAACTCATTAGAAATTTCTTTCAAATTAATATTATTGAATTTCAATGATTTTTTACCAATATCATTAACAGAGTAATTTAATTTATCTAATAATTTAAATGTTGCATCATAAGATTCAGGGTGAATTGTTGTGTTGTCAAGAGGATAATCAGGATTATCTATTTTAACAAACCCTGCGCATTGTTCAAATGTTTTTTTACCAAGTTTATTAACATTTAACAATTCTTTTCTTGAGGTGAAACTTCCGTTTTCCTCACGATATTTTATAATATTTTTCGCTGTGGTATTGCCGATACCTGAAATATAATTCAGTAAACTTACTGATGCTGTGTTTAAATCTACTCCAACTTCATTAACTACTTTTTCAACAACTCCGCTTAATGATTCAGTTAAATGTTTCTGATTCATATCATGCTGGTATTGTCCAACACCAATTGATTTAGGATCAATTTTAACAAGTTCTGCCAATGGGTCTTGAAGACGTCTTGCAATTGAAACTGCACTTCTTTCACCTTCATTGAATTCTGGAAATTCTTCATCAGCTATTTTTGATGCTGAGTAAACTGATGCGCCTGCTTCATTAACTATTATATATTCAACATTTGTATTTTTAATTATTTCCACTACTATTTCCTCTGATTCTCTTGAGGCGGTTCCATTTCCAATTGCTATAACATTAATATCATATTTATCTATTAATTGACGTACGGTTTTAATGGATTCTCTTACTTTGTTTTGTGGTGCAGTTGGATAGATTAATGCAGTGTCTAGAACTTTACCTGTTTTATCAATAATTGCTAGTTTACAACCGGTTTTAAATGCAGGATCCCATCCTAGAATTGTTTTTCCAACTAGTGGACTTTCCATTAGTAATTGATTTAAGTTTTTAGCAAATACTTTAATTGATTTTTCCTCTGCTTTTTGTGTTAAATAATTTCTAATTTCACGTTCAATAGCAGGGAATATTAATCTTTTATAAGCATCATTAACTGCTTCTTTAATAATTGGTGTTGTATATTTATTATATTTTATTTTTTCTGGAATATTTGAAATGTTTTTTAATATATGTCTATTTAAATATCTTATATTATCATCAGTGTCGCATGTGATTTTTACTTTAATTATTTTTTCTTTTTCTGCTCGGTTTATTGCTAAAATCCTGTGTGCGGGTATTTTTTTAATATTTTCACAATATTCATAGTAGAGTTCATATTCACTTGTGAGGCTTTTGTCTTTTGCTTTTGTTTCTATTTTCCCAGTATAGAATGTGTTTTTCCTTATTTTTTTTCTGAATGTGGAGTTGTCTGATATTATTTCTGCTATTATATCTTTTGCTCCAGATATTGCGTCTTGTGGGTTTTTCACGGTTTCTGTAATATATTTTTCTGCTATTTTTTCAACATTTTCTTTGACTTGTTGTTTTAAAATAATTTTTGCAAGACCCTCTAATCCATTTTCACGGGCTTTTGTTGCTCTTGTTTGTTTTTTACTTTTATACGGGCGGTATATGTCCTCAAGTTCAACTAATGTTTCTGTGTTTTTAATTTGTTTTTCGAGGTTTTCATTTAGTTTTCCAAGTTCATTTATTCTTTTTATTATTTTTTCTTTTCTATCTTCAAGATTTCTTAAGTATTTAAGTCTTTCATTGAATTTTCTTAATGTTTCATCGTTTAATGAACCTGTAATATCTTTTCTATATCTTGCAATGAATGGTATTGTATTACCATTATCTAGGAGTTTAATTACTTTTTTAACTTGCCAATTATCTATGTTTAATTCTTTTTGCAGTGTTTTTTCAATCATATTATTTTCACTTTGTATTTACTGATTAAAATATTTTTAACAAATTTTATATTGTATTGATACATATATCTATAAATGTAATAACTTTTAATATTAGGTGAATTTAGATTGTATTGGTTTTTAGTAATATTTATATTTTTACTTACTGGGATTAAAACACAAAAACCTAGAAAATATATGAAGGTTTCAGTGATTATACCGGCTTTTAATGAGGAATCTACAGTAGCTACTGTTGTTAAAGTAGTTAATGAGGTTTCTTTTGTAGATGAAATCATCGTGGTTAATGATGGATCTTCGGATAATACAGAACAGGAAGCTATTAATGCCGGAGCACATGTTATTAATCATGAAACTAATAAAGGTAAAGGTGAAGCTTTATATACTGGTTATAAAGAAGCTGAATGTGATATTATTGCATTTATTGATGCGGATATTTATAATTTAACTTCTAAAAAAGTTGAAAAAATGATTAAACCGATACTTGACGGTAAAACTGATATTACTAAAACTAAATTTTCACGTGCTAGTGGACGTGTAACTGAACTAACAGCTAAACCGCTTTTGAATTTTTTCTTCCCGGAAATTCCTTTTGAACAACCATTAAGCGGTCAGTTTGCAGCACGTAAGGAAGTATTGAAAAAAATTAATTTTGAAAAAGATTATGGTGTGGATGTAGGTATTGTTATTGATGCTGATGTGCTTGGAATTTCAATTACCGAGGTTGATATTGGTGCAATTGAACATGATATGTCTCCTCTTTCAGATTTAAATTTAATGGCGAATGAGGTTGTAAGAACTATTATTGGTCGTGCTAATAAGTACGGTCGGGTTATTATGATTGATGATATTGGTTATTATATTCGTATGTCAATTGTAGGATTACTTATGGTTATTTTAGGTTTATTCACAATATTTTTCGTTAAATTTATCCCATTGTTTTTAGCTATAATGATTTCAATCATTGGTATTATAATGGCTTTTTATTATATTATTAAAGTTATTGTGAAATCTATTGTAATGTTTAAAAAAATACCCCGTGGTAATTTAATAAAATCCTTTGTTAAAATCCATTTTCCAATGATTATTTCCATTATTATATTGCTTTTAATGATTTCAACATTTATTGGTGCTGCACATTTTGAACATGGTGTTTTATCAATTGAACCTAATTCCCGTAATTTAATTATTTATGCTGATGATTCTCAAAGAGATAATTCAATTTCAGTTAGAGGTCCTTACACTGTTGATGTTGCTATTGAAAATGAATCAAATATAATACGTATGCCTTCTGATGCAATGATGTCATTAGGTGTTGGTGTTAAGGATACGATAATTATTGATGATAATTTATATATTATTAATGAAACAAGACCTGGTGAACCTGATATTTTAAGATTACCATTGCAGGTTAAAGAAGAATTTGGTGTTGATACTGGAGATGTTATTCAGAATTCCCGTTTGATTGAAATATTTGCAGGTTCAATTATTACACATAAACATGCTAGTGAGAATGTTTCATTTAAAGAGAAATATGTTGTTTCTGAAAAAGAAAGAGATGCTACTAATTTCGAAGTCTTTGTTAATGGGGTTTCTGTTTCTTCTGCATCAGGAATATTTAAAAACAATTCAGTTTATGATATAAGAGTTAATGGTGATTATATTACTTCAATCCATAATTTAGATAATGTTAAATTTAAATATGGTAAGGATAAGGTTAAAATAGTATTTAATGATACTAATACTTCTTCATTTAAAAAATATGCTTCACAGGATCTTGGCGATTTCCTTAATTTCAAATTATAAATATTTAAAAAAATAATATTTATAAATCTAGATGATTTAGTTCTAGATTCATTTATCATATGCTTTAACTGCTTCTTCAACATCATCATAAAGACCAAGTGCTGCAAGAGCACCGACTTTTCCCTGTTCACCTGTAACTGCAATTAATGGTATGTTTAAATCTTCTGCAATTTTTTCAGCAGTTTCAACATCCATCATTCCAGATTTTGTAGCAATTGAATATTCTCTTAGTTTTTCAGGAATATTTAAACCTTCTAATATAGCTATTGCTGTTTTATCAGATAAAGTATCTCTTTTAAGTATTTCAATTACTTTATCAATTAATTCTTGTTTTTTTGATTCTTCAACTGCGAAAGTAAGGGCGATAGATACACAATTTTGAGTTTTATGAGGATTATGTGGGTATAATTGAACAATAATATGATCTATATATTCATATCCTTGATTTGCAAGTTCAACTCCTAAATTATGAGCCATTGTCCATGTAGCACCAGCATCTTTAGTATCAGTATCATCAATACCAATGACGATTTTTTCAAGTTTAGGTGTTACAACAGTTGCTCTTCCAACTTTAGAACCTCCACCAATATCTAGAAGTTCAATATATTTAACACCTTCTCCCATGCCTCTGCACATTCCAGCTCCAACACCAGCACCGGCAAGACCTGCATGGGTAATTTTAACATCATCATTATCAATAATAATTTCATCAATACCTGCTGCGTTAAAACTAGCCTTTAAATCTAGTGGAGCTGAACCAACATGGCAGTTATAAACATGTTTATTACCATCTCTATATGCTGAGTCGATTAATTTGGAATTTTTTTTATATTGGTTTAATAACCAGTGAGACCCGGAAATACATGGATGGTATTCTATGAGTTCAACTTTATCACCATCAACCATTGTTAAGATTTTTTCATATGGTGCAATCCATGGGTCTTGGAATTTTTCTTTTAATTCATTAGGTTTTAGTATTTCCATCTAATCACTAGATTTCTTTTAATCTATCACACATTTTAATAGCAGCTTCAACAGCACTTTTAGCGTTTTTAACACGTCTATGTGCATCCATTCTTGTCATTCCAGGCCCGGTAATTCCAAGTGCTACTGGGGTATCATATTCAAGTGCTAAATCAGCGATTTTACGGGAAGCATGTTGTGCTACGATTTGATCATGGTCTGTTGCACCTTCAATTACAGCACCAAGGGTGATAATTGCATCATACTGGTCTTTCTGTAATAATTTTTTAATAACTAAAGGCATATCAAATACGCCTGGAACTGCAACTACTTTTGTAATTTCACAATCTCTATTTTTTGCTTCTGCTTTAGCAAGTTCTAACATCATTTGTGTAATATCATAATTGAATTCAGCAACAACTGCTGCTATTTCATATTTTACCATTTCTTATCAATCCTCTATTTTTTTTTATAATTATAATTTTTTTTATGCTCCTGCGCCACTGAATATAATAAGTAAAAATCCTGCTACCCCACTCAATACCATAATGAATATGATGAAAAGTGCTGCAAGTTGCATTCTACCTAATTTTTTAAGATTCATATTTTATTCTCTCCTTTATTTTTATTTTATAAATTATTAATTATTTCATTAGTTAGTTCAGAAGTTGTAGCTGAACCACCTAAATCACTAGTTAAAATATTAGCATCAGTTAATACTTTTAATATTGCGTTTTCAAATTTATCAGCATTCTGGTTTTCACCTAAGTATCTAAGCATCATTATAGCTGATAGCATCATAGCTATTGGGTTTGCAATACCTTTTCCAGCAATATCTGGTGCTGAACCATGCACTGGTTCAAATAATGCTGCGTCTTCACCAATATTTGCAGATGGAATTAATCCAAGTCCACCTACAAGACCAGCACCTTCATCAGATAAGATATCTCCGAAAAGGTTAGTTGTTACAATAACTTCAAAGTTTTCTGGTTGTGTAATAAGATACATTGCTGTTGCATCAACGTAAAAATCCTCGGTTGCAATATCAGGATAATCATTTGCAACTTCATAGAAAATTTCACGAAACAAACCATCAGTTTTTTTCAATACGTTTGCTTTATGAACTCCTGTGACTTTTGTTTTATTATTTTCTTTAGCATATTTAAATGCATAATCTATTATTCGTTTTTCCGCATTTCTTGTGATGATACGTCTTGCAATTGCTCCGTCATCAGTGTATGATTCTTCATCTGCAATATACATTCCTTCCGTATTTTCACGTACAATCATAAAGTCAATATTATCATATAATGAATTAGTATTAGGATAAGCTTTAACAGGTCTTAAATTAGCAAACATTTTCATTTCCTGACGTATTTTAACAATAACATCTGCTGCGGTTTCACCGGCTGCACCGAATAAACATGCATCTGATGATTTTATAATATTTAATGTTTCTTGTGGTAGTGCAGTACCTGTTTTTTCTAAACATTCATCACCTGCATCTCCATAAACATATTCAAAGTTTAAATCTAAGGTATTTAACACGTCTAATGTTGCTTGCATTACTTCACGACCAATTCCATCTCCTGGAATTATTGCGATTTTATAATTATTTTTTGTTTTTAAGGTATTCAATTAAACCACCTTGATTTAGTATTTCTAACATGAATGGAGGTAATTTTTTAAATTCTATTGTTTCTCCATTTGCAGTTATTGTTGCATTTTCCATGTTAACTGTTATTTCATCACCAGTTTCAATTAATTTGCTGATTCCTGGAGCTTTTAAGAGTGGAATTCCAACATTTGTTGCGTTTCTGTAGAATATTCTTGCGAATGATTCTGCGATTACTGCACTAATGCCTGCGCCTTTAAGTGCTATTGGTGCATGTTCACGTGATGAGCCGCATCCGAAGTTTTTACCTGCAACGATAAAATCTCCTTTCTGACATTTTTCATTGAATTTGGGGTCTAATCCTTCCATGCAATGTTGTGCTAATGTTTTTTCATCAGTGTATATTAAATATCTTCCAGGAATTATGATGTCTGTATCAATATCGTCTCCAAATTTCCATGCTTTTCCTTTCATATTTAATCACTCCAGTGCTGTTATTCTTCCTTTAATTGCTGAGGCTGCAGCTACAGCAGCGGAAGATAGGTAAACTTCACCTTCACTGGATCCTTGTCTTCCTTTAAAGTTTCTATTTGAAGTTGAAAGACTTATTTCATTAGGACCTATTATTCCGGTATGTCCTCCAAGACATGGTCCGCAACATGGACTGGATACAAGTGCTCCTGCTTCAATGAATATTTTAAGCAATCCTTCATCTAATGCTTTTAAGTAAACTTCTTTTGATGCAGGGATAACTAACATTCTAGTGTTATTAGCTATTTTTTTACCTTTTAATATTTTTGCCGCATCTCTTAAATCACTTAGCCTTCCGTTTGTACATGATCCTAGAAATACTTGGTCAATTTCTGTGTCAACTTCACTTACTGCTTTGACATTGTCGACATTGTGAGGGCAGGCTATTTGCGGTTCAAGTTCACTTACATCAATATCAATTATATTAAGAGATGATGAGTCCAGGTCAGTTTTAAACACTTCATATGGTTTATTGGAGTGTTTTTCAACATAATCTATTGTTTTTTTATCAGCTTCCACTAAACCTGTTTTTCCACCCATTTCAATTGCCATATTACATAAAACCATTCTATCTGAAATACTCATATCTGATACGGTTTGGCCTGCAAATTCACAGGCTTTATAGGTTGATCCGTCAGCACCCATCATACCAATTATATGTAAAATAACATCTTTAGCATATACATTTTCTTTTAAATCTCCGGTTATGTTAAACCGGTTGGTTTCAGGGACTTTAAACCATAAATTACCTTCACTAAATACCATGGCCATATCTGTTGAACCAATTCCTGTTGCAAATGCACCTAGTGCTCCATGAGTACATGTATGTGAATCAGCACCTACAATAACACTTCCTGGAACTACATGTCCTTTTTCAGGTAGTATTTGATGACAAACACCAGCATTTACATCATAGAAATGTTCAATACCTTGTTTTTTAACAAATTCTCTCATTAAAATATGATTATTAGCTGAATCAATTGAATCTGCGGGTACTTGATGATCAAAAGGAATTACAATCTTGGATGAATCCCAAACTTTCCCATTGTTAATTTTTTCAAAAGACTCAACAGAAAGAGGGCCAGTTAAATCATGAACCATTGCTATATCAATATTTGCTATAACTATATCTCCAGCTTCAACATTAGTATTACCGGAAGCTTTAGCTAATATTTTTTCAGACATTGTTGACATTATTTCAAACCTCTTAATAATGATAATTATTTATATTTATCAAAATATATAAACTCTTTTTTAAGTTTATATATAATGTGTAACAAAAGATAATATTATGAGCAACTCATTTTTTAAAAGATTTAAAAAAGAAGAAAAACCTGTTGTAATGGAGGAAGAAACTCCAGTCTGGCAAGATAGGATTTTTTGGGTTTCAACAATGCAAAAAATAGCATATCCAGTTTTAAATAACTTAGCTTCAGGGTCTCTTAGGAAAACCATGCCTTATGAGTCTAAAAGTAATAAAGGACAGAAATTCACATATCTTGAAGCTTTTGCAAGAGTTTTCAATGGAATAGCTCCTTGGTTAGAATTAGGTTCAGATTCTTCAAAGGAAGGCACTCTTCGTGGAAAATATATTAATTTAGTTTTAAAATCTATTAAAAACTCAGTTAGCACAAACAGTAATGATTATATTTTTGTTGTAGAACCTAAACAGTCTTTAGTTGATGTTGCTTTATTTGCTCAAGGATTACTTAGGGCTAAAAATTCAATTTGGCTTAATTTACCAATGGATGTTCAGGCAAGAATAATCCGTGAACTTAAAAATACAAGAATCATAGCACCATATGAAAATCATTGGTTATTATTCACTTCAATGATAGAGGCTACATTATTAGAATTCACAGGTGAATGTGATAAAGAAAGATTAATATATCCAATAACCAAATTTAGAAATGATTTCTATCTTGGAGATGCAATATACTCTGATGGTGAAGACTTTGAATTAAATTATTATAACAGTTTAGTTATTCATCCAATGCTCAATGATATACTTGAAGTAATGAGAAAATACAGTCTTCAGGAAGGTGAATTTTTAGATGTGCAATTAATGAGATCATCAAGATTAGCTTCACAATTGGAAAGAACAATTTCACCTGAAGGAACATATCCTGTTGTAGGTAAATCTCTTGCTTATCGTTGTGGTGTTTTCCATTTACTTTCACAAGCTGCATTAAATAAAATATTACCAAGAAATATTTCTCAGGCACAAGTTAGATGTGCTCTTACTAAAGTTATTAAAAAACAATTTGAAGGTAATCAGAATTTCAATGCTGAAGGATGGTTAGTGTGTGGTTTTAATTCTTCACAACTGGATGCGTGTGAAAATAATATTGACACTGGTAGTCTTTATGCATGTTGTGCTGTATTTTTAGCATTAGGTTTAAAACCTGATGATGAATTCTGGAATGCTCCTGCTGAAGATTGGACTAGCATTAAAGCATGGAATGGTCAGCAAATTCAACCAGACCAACCAATTAACTTTTAATTTTTATAATGTATATAAGTTCCCGTAGTTATATAATTTAATTTCTTGAGGAACTTCTTTTATTATATTTTTTGTATCAAAAATTATTGGGTTATTCATTTTTTCTATTATTAAATTATAATCAAGGTTTTTAAATTCATCATGATCACATAAAATCAGGATTAAATCAGCATTTTTCACTGCTTCATTTAAATTTACAAAATCTGGATTTTTTATATGTGGGTCGTAGATTGTAATTTCATAATTGGAATTTAATTTATTTATAATTTCATATGCTGGGCTTTCTCTGTCGTCTCCGGTGTTGCCTTTGTATGAAACACCGAATATTGCTATTTTGCCTTTTTTTATTATTTTTTTCACATTTTCACATACGAATTCTGGCATTGAATTGTTGGTGTCACGTGCTAATTTGATAATTTTTGCTGTTTGTGGTGCTTTTGCATATATGAAATATGGGTCAATTGCAAGGCAGTGCCCGCCAACTCCTGGGCCTGGTGAGTGCAGGTTAACTCTTGGATGTTTATTGGCCATTTCAATAACATCTAATGTGTTAACTCCAATTTCACTGCAGATTTTTGCAAGTTCGTTGGCGAGTGCAATGTTCACGTCTCTAAATGTGTTTTCCATGCATTTGGATAATTCAGCGGTTTTTGCTTCAGTAAGCATTAAATCTCCTTCAACAAATTGTCCGTATACTTCACTTGCTTTTTTTGCACATTTTGGTGTTACACCACCAATAATTCTGTCATTATGGATTAATTCTTCAATTATTTGTCCTGGAAGAACTCTTTCAGGGCAATGTGCTAAATATAAATCTTTTCCTATTGTGTAACCTGCATTTTCAAATATTGGTTTTATTGTATTATCTGTTGACATTGGGGCTATTGTTGATTCTATAATAACTGTATTTCCTTTTTCAAGATAAGGTAGTATTGAATTACATGCATTTTCAACATAACTTAAATCACAACTGTAATTTTCAATAATATATGGTGTTGGAACGGTAATAATAAATGCATCTGCTTTTTGAGGAGTTAAACTGGCAATATAGGTTTTATTCTCAACGGCTTTTTTAATTATTTCACTTATTCCAGGTTCTTCAATATGAATAATTCCTTTATTTAAATTTTCAATCATTGTTTCATTAATATCAACTCCAACAACTTCACAATGGCTGCGACTGAATAGTGCTGCTGTTGGAAGTCCAATATATCCCTGTCCAATAATACAAACTTTCATAATAATTATAACTCCTCTTTTTAAATATTAGTATAATATATATTTAATAATATATATTAAATTTTTTAAGTGATTGGATATGAAAATCTTAATAACAGGTTCTAATGGAATGCTTGGATATGATTTGATTAAAGTTTTAAAGGATGATTATGAAGTAATTCCAACTACATCAAAAACATTAGATATTACAGATGAAAAACAAGTCATGGAATATATTTCAGATAAAAAACCGGATATTGTTATTAACTCAGCAGCATATACCAATGTGGACGGATGCGAAGAAAACCAAAAACTCGCATACGCTGTAAATGCACAGGGTGTTAAAAACCTGGCACTAGCCTGCAGAAAGACTGATGCTTGTCTTGTTCATATAAGTACAGATTATGTATTCGATGGAAGTGCAACACAACCAATACCAGAAAACAGTAAAAAAGGACCAATCAGTGTTTATGGTAAAAGCAAACTCAAAGGAGAAGAAGCCATCATAGAAACACTTGATAAATATTTCATCATACGCACAGCATGGTTATATGGAATAAATGGAGGAAATTTCCCAAAAACAATGCTAGAACTAGCAAAAAACCACTCTGAAATAACAGTAGTATACGATGAAATAGGAAGTCCAACATACACCCATGATTTAGCTTTAGCAATATCTGAATTGATAAATACAAACTATTACGGAATTTACCATTTAACAAACTCCGGAAATTGTTCATGGTGCGAATTTGCAAAATATATTTTTAAAATTGCAGATGTCAATGTTAAAGTAATTCCAGTCACAGCCAAAGAATTCGCAAGACCCGCACCCAGACCAAATTATTCAGTTCTAGAAAATAAAAACTGGACAGAACATAACTTCAAACCATTAAGAAATTATAAAAAAGCTATAAAAGAATATATCGAGAGGATAAAATGAATAAAAGAGGAATATTAATCATAGCATTAATAATTGCATTATTTACCATTGGAGTTGTAAGTGCAGGATTTTTCGACTTTCTAAACTTCAACAAAAATACTAATGTTGTAGAAGACGGACAATACTGTACAGTAAATGAAGTCGCAGCATATATAAAAGAATTCCACAAACTACCAGATAATTATATAACAAAAAAAGAAGCACAAAACCTAGGATGGCATGGAGGACCACTTAAAAAATACGCTCCCGGAAAAAGCATAGGAGGAGACACATTCACCAATCGCCAACACATACTCCCAAACAGCAATTCAAAATACATAGAATGCGACATAAATGCAAACGGAACCAACCGAGGAGCAGAAAGAATAGTTTACAATACCGGAAATTATAAAGTATATTATACCTCAGACCACTACAACACATTCAAAGAGGTCTAATCATGCAATTAAACGGCAAACTAATTAAAAAAGAAGGACATGAATATTTAAAAAAAGCATTAAATTTACCAGACCATTATGGGAAAAACCTTGATGCATTATATGATTGTCTAACAGAAATGAAATGCGAAATAGAAATAATAAATTCATCTGATGTTGATTTGGATATTATAGACACATTTAAAGATGCAGCCAGTGAAAATGAATTTCTATCCATTAAATGTTTGTAATAAGTGAGAAGTTAGTTCTTCTCACTCATTAATTCTAAAATTTCATCTTTTTCATCTAATATATATTCTTCATGAAAATTAGGATATTTTTCTAAATATTCATTTAAAACTTCTAAAGCTTTGTCATATTTTCCCATAACTTTTAAAGCTGATGCATAATAGAAAGAATATAAATTAATTGATAAACAATCATCAAAATATTCGTTTCTTATTTTTTCAAAACCTGATAATGAAAGTTCAAACTTACCAAGATTTGCTAAAAAAAAATATTTTAATAATTTTAATGTTATATCATCAGGATTTATTTCAAGAGCCATATTAATATATTTTAAAGCATTTTCATAATCTACCTTATTTTTATATATGATTGCTTTTTGTAACATTGCTCCAGCTTCATTGGGATTAATTTCAAGACATTTGTTTAAACATTTCAATGCTTCATCACACTGGTCTAAATCATTATAATATAAGCTTAAATTAATTAAAGTCTCAATATTTTCTGAATCTATTTTTAAAATATCATTGAAACATTTAAAAGCCAAATCATATTTTTCTAAATTAAGATAGCATGATCCAATATAATTCAATGTGTAATCATTATTTGGATAAAATTCAATTATTTTATTAAAACAATTGATTGCTTCTTCATATTCACTAAGATTATAATATGCAATTCCTTTTTTTAGATAAACATTCAAATCTTCCTTATTAATCTTAAAACATTTATCAAAACATTCAATTGATTCATTTTTTTCTAAGAGATTAGAATGACAGGTTCCTTTTAGTAGTAATGCTTCAATATTATTTTCATCAATTTTTAAAATTTTATCGAGATAATAAATTGCTTTTTTATTATTGTAATTATATAAATAATTATTTGCTTTTTTATAGTAATATTTTATAAGGATTTTTTTAAACATGGATTTTTCCTTCATTTTTTGTCTTTTTTTTACATACTTTGAATTTTCATGATTTGTTTTGTCTAACGATTTAAATTATTTTTTTTCATTAATTAACTTTAAGAGTTCTTCTTTTTCATATAAAATATCTTCATTTGGGAAATGAGGGCATTTTTCTAAATATTCATTTAATAATTCTAATGCTTCATTGTATTTTTTCATTGTTTTTAAAGATAATGCATAATATATTGAATATAAATTAATTAACAAATATTTATCAAAGTACATATTAGATATTTCTTTAAATCCTTTTAAAGAAAGTTCAAATTCACCATGTTTTGCTAAAAACAGATATTTTGATAATTTTAAAGTAATGTCATTAGGATTTATTTCTAGTGCTTTATTAATATTTTTTAGAGCCTTTTCAAAATCATCTTTATTTTTGTAAATGTTTGCTATTTGCGACATTGCTACTGTTTCATTGGGATTAATTTCAAGACATTTGTTTAAACATTTTAATGCTTCATCATATTGTCCTAAATCATCATGATATAAACTTAAATTAATTAATGCATTAATATTTTCTGGATTTATTTTTAAAATTTTTTTAAAATAATTAAAGGCCACATCGTATTTTTCTAAATAAAGATAACATGATCCAATAAGATTTAAAGACAATTCATCATTTGGATAAATCTCAGTTATTTTATTAAAACAACTTATGGCTTCTTTATAATTTTCAAGATTATAATATCCAATTCCTTTTATTAGATAAACATTTAAATCATCTTCATTAATTATTAAACATTCATTAAAACATTTTAATGAATTTTCTTTTTCAAATAAATTTGCATAACAAATTCCTTTTAATAGCAATGCGTCAATATTTTTTTTATCAATTTTTAACAGTTTATTTAGATAAAATATTGCTTTTTTATTATTATAGTTGTCTGAAGAATTTTTTGCTTTTTTATAGTAATATTTTATAAGGATTTTTTTAAACATGGATTTTTCCTTCATTTTTTGTCTTTTTTTACATATTTTAAACAATTTCATGCTTTGAATTTTCATGATTTGTTTTGTCTAACGATTTAAATTATTTTTTTTCATTGATTAACTTTAAGAGTTCTTCTTTTTCATATAAAATATCTTCATTTGGGAAGTTGGGATATTTTTCTAAATATTCATTATATAAGTTTAGGGCTTCATTGTATTTTTTCATTGTTTTTAAAGCTGATGAATAATAATTATAATATAAATTAATTAATTGCCAATCATCGAAATATATTTTAGAAATTTCTTCAAAACCTTGTAAAGAAAGTTCAAATTTGTTAAATTTAGCTAAAAATAAATATTTTGATAATTTTAAAGTAATATCATTAGGATTAATTTTAAGTGCTCTATTAATATATTTTAATGCGTTGGAATAATTTTCTTTATCATGATAAACGTGAGATATTTCTAACATTGCTCTAGTTTCATTAGAATTAATATTGAGACATTTGTTTAAACAGAATATTGAATCATTGTATTGTTCTAAATCATTATAACATGAACCTAAATTAATTAATGTATTAATATCGTTAGGATTTTTTTTCAATATTTCATTAAAATATTCTAAAGCTAAATCATATTTTTTTAAATTTTGATAACATATTCCTATAAAATTCAATGTTAAAATATGATTTGAATCAATGCATAATATTTCTTTAAAATATGTAATGGCATGTTCATATTCATTTAGTTGCATGTTTGCTAATCCTTTTCTATAATATCCAATTATAGATTGAGGATTGTATTTAAAAATTTTATCAAAGCATTCATAACATTTTTCTTTTTCAAAAAGGTAAGAATAGTAAAGTCCTTTAAAAGATAATGCCTCAATATTATTAGTAAATATTAATATTTTATTAATTTTGTTTATTGCCTGTTTATTTAAATAATTATTACTTAATTCAATAGATTTATTAATATAATGATCAACAAGTTTTTCTTTAAACATCGATTTTTCCTTCATTTTTTGTCTTTTTTTACATATTTTAAACAATTTCATGCTTTGAATTTTCATGATTTGTTTTGTCTAACGATTTAAATTATTTTTTTTCATTGATTAACTTTAAGAGTTCTTCTTTTTCATATAAAATATCTTCATTTGGGAAGTTGGGATATTTTTCTAAATATTCATTATATAAGTTTAAGGCTTCATTGTATTTTTTCATTATACGTAATGCTAATGTATAATTTAGATAATATAAATTTATTAAATTCCAATCATCAAAATCTATTTTAGATATTTTAAAAAATCCTTCTAAAGAAATCTCAGATTCGTTGAGATTTGCTAAAAATAAATATTTTAATAATTTAAATACAATTTCTTTAGAATCTATTTCTATTGCTTTATTAATATATTTTAATGCATTAGGGTAATCATTTTTATTTTTATAAATATTGGCCATTTGTTGTATGGCTCCTGTTTCATTAGGATTAATTTCCAGACATATATTTAAATATTTCATAGATTTATCATATTCTTCTAAATAATTATAATATGAACTTAGATTAAGTAAAGCATCAATATTTTTAGGATTTTCATTTAAAATATCATTAAAATATTTAAAAGCAATTTCATATTTTTCTAAATAAAGATAACATCTACCTATATTGTTTAATGTTAACACATGGTTTGAATCAATCTTTAATACTTTTTTAAAACATGTAATTCCATTTTCATATTCATTTAATTCAATACATGCTAATCCTTTTCTATAATATCCATAAATATAATCTGGGTCTTTTTTAAAAATTTTATCAAAACATTCATAACATTTTTCTTTTTCATAAAGCTTTGAATAATAAAGTCCTTTAAATGATAATGCTTCAAAATCATCTGTAAATCTTAATATTTTATCAATGTATTTAATAGCTTTTTTATTTGAATAATTCTTGCTAAATTCAATTGATTTGTTGAGATAATGAGTAATAAGTATTTTTTTTAACATATGTTTCACCTATGATCTGATTCTCCTGTAATAATATAAGCAGTTAAAATCATTACATAATGAAATGCAGGTTGGACTTATACGGTTCCATGTTAAATTTAATTCATTTAATTCCTCATTTGCAATTAATAATCATGGTTTTTATTATAATTGTTTGTTTAAAAGAATTTACTTAATTATGTTTGATTAAATGTTAATATATATTTTACTATTCTAATGAATTTTATTAATTCGTAGTTTAGTATTTTTCATTTCGGATTATAATTATTTAAGAAAAATTTAAAACATTTTTTGATTAAATAGTTATAGTAAGTGATTATTATGAAGGGAATTGTACTTGCCGGTGGTTCTGGAACTCGCCTGTATCCTATTACAAAAGCGGTTTCTAAACAGTTATTACCGTTATATGATAAACCTATGATTTATTATCCTATTTCTGTTTTAATGCTTGCGGGTATTAAGGAGATTTTAATTATTTCAACTCCAAGGGATTTGCCAATGTATAAGGAGTTGTTGGGTGATGGATCTAGTTTGGGGATTAAATTTGAATATGAAATACAAAATCATCCTAATGGTCTTGCTGAAGCATTTATTATTGGTGAGGATTTTATTGGGGATGATAATGTTGCTTTGATTTTAGGAGATAATATTTTCCATGGACACAGATTCACAGAAATCCTTGAAAGAGCAACATTATTGAAAGAAGGTGCTGTTATTTTTGGTTATTATACTAATAATCCTGATGCTTTTGGTGTTGTTGAGTTTGATGATGATTGGAATGTTTTATCTATTGAGGAAAAACCTGATAAACCAAAATCCAATTATATTGTTCCGGGACTTTATTTTTATGATAATAGTGTGATTGAAATTGCTAAAAGTGTTGAACCTTCAGATAGGGGTGAGGTTGAGATTACTTCGGTTAATGAGGAGTATTTGAAACGTGGAAAGCTTAAAGTTGAACTTCTGGGAAGAGGTATGGCTTGGTTAGACACTGGAACTCATGAAGGTTTGCTTGAGGCAGCTAATTTCATTGAAACTGTTCAGAAAAGACAGAGTTTATATATTGCCTGTCTTGAAGAAATTGCTTATCTTAAGGGTTATATTGATGATGAGCAATTGTTGAGAACTGCTGATGAACTTAAGAAAACTGATTATGGGCAATATTTATTTGATTTAGTTAACAGATGATTATTTATGGGAAATTTTAAATTTAAAGAGACTGGTATTGAAGGCATGTTTGTTGTTGAACCTACTGTTTTTGAAGACAACAGGGGTTATTTTATGGAAACATATCAGGCAAATGATTTTAAGGATGCAGGTTATGATTTGACTTTTGTTCAGGATAATCAATCACAATCCAGTAAAGGTGTTTTAAGAGGATTGCATTTACAAATTAATTATCCTCAAGGTAAATTGGTTCGTGTGATTAAAGGTGAAGTTTTTGATGTGGGTGTGGATTTAAGAGGTGATTCTCCTACTTATGGTAAGTGGTATGGTGAAATATTATCTGAAGATAATAAAAAACAATTATATATTCCACCTAAATTCGCTCATGGATTTTTAGTTTTATCTGATGAAGCCGAATTTCTTTATAAATGCACTGAATTTTATCATGGGGATGATGAAAGTGGTATAATGTGGAATGATGAGGATATTAATATTGACTGGCCTTTAGAGGGGATTGATAAGGTCATATTATCTGATAAAGATAAAAAATGGAAAACTCTTAAAGAATCTCAAATTAAGTATTAAGTGATTATTATGGCAAATATTCTGGTTACAGGAGCGGCGGGTTTTATTGGAAGTAATTTTGTAAGATATATGGTTAATAAATATTCAGATTATCATATTATTAATTTAGATGCTTTAACTTATTGTGGGAATTTGGAAAACCTCAAAGATATTGAAAATAAAGATAATTATTCTTTTGTTAAAGGTGATATCAGGGATAAGGATATTGTGGATGATCTGGTTAGAAAATCTGATTATGTTATTAATTTTGCTGCTGAAAGTCATGTTGACAGAAGTATTGAGGATCCGGAGATTTTTATTAAATCCAATGTGTTGGGTACTCAGGTGCTTTTAAATGCGGCTAAGGAGTATGGTGTGGAGAAGTATATTCAGATTTCTACTGATGAGGTTTATGGTACTTTAGGTGAAACTGGTTATTTCACTGAATCCACTCCTTTACAACCGAATAGTCCGTATTCTGCTTCTAAAGCTGCTGGTGATTTGATTACTCGGGCTTATTTTGAGACTTTTGATTTGCCTGTTAATATTACTCGTTGTTCTAATAATTATGGGCCTTTTCAGTTTCCTGAGAAGTTAATTCCTTTAATGATTTCTAATGCTTTGGAGGATAAGAGTTTACCGGTTTATGGTGATGGTAAGAATATTCGTGACTGGTTGCATGTGCATGATCATTGTACTGCGATTGATTTGGTGTTGCATGAGGCTAAGGCTGGTGAGGTTTATAATATTGGTGGTAATAATGAAAAAGAGAATATTTATATTGTTAAATTAATTCTTGAAACTTTGGGAAAGGATGAGTCTTTAATTGAATTTGTAACTGATCGTTTAGGGCATGATAGGCGTTATGCTATTGATTCTAGTAAAATACAGGATGAGCTTTCTTGGAGTCCGGATTATACTTTTGAAGTGGGTATTAAGGAAACTATTCAATGGTATTTGGATAATCAGGATTGGACTAATCAGGTTAAAAGTGGGGATTATATGAGGTATTATGAGAGGATGTATTCTGATAGATAGTTTTGTTTACACTTGAAACATACCTCTTTGATGAATAATTTATATTGAATATATTTTTTACTTTAATTTTGTTTAAAAATTATTTTATAATTCATTAATATATTATAAATATTTCAATTCCTAAATATTTAATTTAAATGATAATTTTATATATCATTATAAATTAATAATTAATTTGGGAAAAAAATTTTATATTTTTATTTTTTAAGGGAAATGGTGATTTTTGATGTTGGAACAATATTTACCTTTTGTGGCTTTAATAATATTTGGGAATATTGAAAACTTAGTCTTATCCTCACAAGGCGTAGTAGCCGGAGTTAACCCATTGAAATTAGCAATAGCAAGTTTCATTTGTGTTGGAGCATGGTTAGCAATAGGAACATTTGGAACTCAAATTCTTATAGATTACGTTGATTTTATAGATTTCATTGGTGGATTAGCTATATTTATTTTAGGTGCACAAGCAATGATTACCTCAATTAGGGGGGAATAAAATGGATGCTGAATTAATGCATTTTCTACCATTATTAGTATTTGGAAACATTGAAAACTTAATTCTAGCAGCTCAAGGTGTTGCAGCACATGTTAACCCACTAGGTTTAGCAATCTTAAGTTTTATAGCAGTTACCATCTGGCTTTTAATCGGAACATTCGGTACTAAAGTAGCAATGAAATACGCCAGATATATTAACTTCATCGGCGGTTTAGCAATATTCATACTCGGTGTTCAAGCAATGCTTGAGTCAATTCCGGGAATGTTAGCATTTTTCTAGATAATCATGTCCTATTTAAAACACAAAATCTATGGTTTATTATTTAAACTTTTCAAACACACAAAAGTGGAAAATAATAAAGTTTCATTCATTATTGATTCAGAAAAATCATTTAAAGGTAATCTTGATTATATTAAAAAAGAATTTGAAAAAAGAGGAGATTTTAAATTTTATTTTTTTTACAAAGATAAATTATCATTTAATTCTTTTAAAAATCTGGCCAGTTCAAAATATATTTTCCTCAATGACAATTTCTTCCCAATCGCTTTCATGAATTTTAAAAATGAAAACACTGTTGTTCAATTATGGCATGCTCCAGGGGCTTCTAAAAAATTCGGTGGATCAGTTGATATTGAAAGCAGGGATATTTTAAGGAAAATCTCCAACCATACTGATTATTTAATTGTAACCTCTAAAAATATCATTGAATATTACAGTGAAGCATTTCAAATATCTGAAAATAAAATAAAAGCTTTAGGTCTTCCAAGAATGGATTATTATTTTGAAAATCATGATGTTGATGATTTAAAACGTAAATTTTTAAATAAACATAATATTTCCCATGATAAGAAAATTATTCTTTATGCTCCTACTTTTAGACAGCAAAAGGAATATAATAATGTTTTTAATTATTTTGATTTGGATGAGTTTAATAATAAGCTAGGTGAGGATTATGTTTTGGCTTTAAGACTTCATCCTAAAGTTAAAAATTTCCATGATGAGGATATTTGTAGTAGTGGAAGTTATATTGATGTTAGTGATTTTGAAAGTGAGCAGGAATTAATGTTGATTAGTGATATTTTAATCACTGATTATTCTTCTATTATGATTGAGTTTTCTGCTCTTAATAAGCCGACTTTGTTTTTCACTTATGATTTGGATGAGTATTTGGAAAGTGAGCGTGGTTTTTATTATGATTTTAAAACTACTGTTCCCGGACCGATTGTTTGTTCTACTGGTGAGTTGATTGATGTTATTGTTGAGGGTGTGTTTGATGAGGGTAAAATTTCAAGTTTTGTTAAAACACAATTTGATGAAATTGACGGTCATTCATCTCAAAGAATTGTTGATTACTTATTGAATGAGGGAAGGTAAAATGAAGAATATTAAAGTTAGTGTTATTGTTCCAGTATTCAATGCTTCTAAATATATAAGTAAGACTTTAAATTCAATACTTTCTCAGGACTTTGACAGTTTTGAAATCATAGTAATAGATGACGGCTCAACAGATAACAGTTTAGAAATAATAGAAAAAACACTAAAAAACACACAAATCCCACACAACATCATCCACCAAAAAAACAGTGGGGTCAGCATAGCAAGAAACGCAGGAATCCAAGAATCCAACGGAGACTATTTAGTTTTCATAGATGCAGATGACTATGTTACAAAAGACCATCTGTCCAGCTTATACAATGGTAAAACAGATTTCAGCCTAACATTATATGCTAAAAAAGAAGGAAATAATATTAAAAATCCCGATAAATTCAATCAAAATGAAATATCAACATACGACTTTATAAAAAAAGAATTGAAAATGGAAATAACATTCAATTTCTTCCAATTAATGTACAAATCAAGTATAATAAAAAACAACAACATCAAATTCACACCGGGAATAGTATATGGTGAAGACACAGAATTCGCCCACAAAGCCCTGAATTATGGAAATACAATAAAAATAAACAACAGAGTAACTTACTATTACGTGCAACATCCACAATCAGCTATTCAAACAACACAATTCAGAAGATTTGATATTGTTGAAATATTTGAAAATCTTGCCCAATTCTACCGGAAAAACAATAAAGAAGAATTAGCAGATTTAATAATAACATCAAGAATACCAAAAGCAATATTTGGAAATATGAACTTCTTTTTCTACAATAACTATGATTTCAATGAAGTATTGGATAAAATGAAAGAACTTGATTTACTAACTAAATTATCAAAATTTCAAGGAGACAGTAAATTCAAATTAAAAATAAAATTATTCTTATTAAATCCAAAATTATATTATAAAATATGGAGAAAACTCAAAAACTCAATATGATTAATATGAAAGTTTCAATAGTAACCCCAAATTATAATGGAGAAAAATTCCTAAAAAAATTTTTTGAATCATTAAATAATGATTCCCAACTCATAGGTGAAGTTATCATAGTTGATAATGGATCAGAGGATAACAGTAAAGAATATATTAAAAACAACACTTTCAATTTCCCAATAATATTAATTGAAAATACACAAAACCTCGGGTTTTCCCCAGCAGTAAATCAGGGGATTAAAAAAGCACAATACGAATACATATTCTCACTTAACAATGACACTGAAATTAAAAAAGGATCAATAAAAGCATTAGTTGATTTAATCTCCTCAGATGATAAAATATTCTCCACACAAGCTAAAATGCTTCAATACAATAATAAAGAATTAATTGATGATGTTGGAGATGAATATAATTTACTGGCCTGGACTAAAAAAACAGGTGAAAATCATAAATCCGACGAATACAATGAAGTATGTGAAATTTTCTCAGCCTGTGCTGGTGCTGCAATGTATAAGAAAACATTACTTGAAGAACTAGGAATGTTTGATGATAACTTTTTCGCATATATGGAGGATGTTGATTTGGCAATGCGCTCAAGAATACATGGTTATCATAATCTATTATGTCCCGATGCCATAGTATATCATATAGGAAGTGCAACCTCAGGCAGCAGATATAATGAGTTTAAAGTTAAATTAGCTGCTCGAAATAATGTATGGGTTGTTTATAAAAACTTGCCAATTCCATTAAAAATTATAAATTTCATATTCCTATTTTTAGGATTCACTATTAAATACTTATTTTTCAGAAAAAAGGGTTTTGGTTCAACTTATATTGAAGGTATAAAAGAAGGATTATCCACAAGAAGTGAAAAAATTGATAAAGTCGAATTCACTTTTAAAAATATAAAAAACTATTTTAAAATTGAATACAGATTAATAATTAACACGGTTAAATTTTTAAAAAAATAAATTAAAACAATAAAAAGGGAATTAATATAATGGATCTTTCAGTTGTTATTGTAAATTATCAAACTTATGAATTAACAAAAAATACTATAAACTCTATTCTTGAATATGAATATCCTTTTAAAATAGAAGTGATTGTGGTTGATAATGCATCAAGTGATGATAGTTTAGTTCGTTTACAGGAATATTTTAATGATAAGGTGAAATTTATCAGTTCCCAGGAAAATAATGGTTTTGCAGCAGGGAATAATCAGGCGTTAAAGATAGCAACTGGTAAATATCAACTGCTTTTAAACTCAGATACTATTGTATGGGAGAATACTTTGGAAGATATTTATAATTACATGGAAAATAATGAGGATGTTGGAGCATGTGGTTGTCAGGTTCTTTTGGAGAATGGTGAACTTGATATGGCATGTAAAAGGTCTTTTCCTAATGTTAAAAATTCATTTATCAGATTATTCCATATACCTGTTAATTCAAAGGATGATGATTATAATTTAACTAGTTTGCCTGATGATGAGGTTTATGAAATTGATTGTCTTACTGGAGCATTTATGTTTATGAGAAAATCTGCTTTGGATGATGCTGGTTTTCTTGATGAGACATTTTTCATGTATGGTGAAGATATTGATTTGTGTTATCGTATTAAAAAGGCTGGTTGGAAGATAATTTATTATGGTGAGTCTAAAATTACTCATCTTAAAGGAGCAAGTAGTAAAAAACAGAAATCTAAGTTGATTTATGAATTTTACCGTGCAATGTATATTTATTATAAGAAACATAATGCATCTGATTCTATATTTCTTGTTAATTGGATTGTTTATCTTGGTATTGGATTTTTATGTGTTTTAAAATTATTTTTAAATATTTTTAAAAAGAAAGATTAAATAATATAGTAGCACATATACTATTAATATAAAAGAAACATGGTCTTTTTTTTCAGGTAGTTACTATGATAAAAGAAAATCAAAAAGCATTGAATATATTATTAGTTTTAATTGATATTTTAGTGATTGTCATATCACTTGTATGTTCTATATGGTTAAGATTCAAAACTACCTTATTTGGTCCTATCGGAGGACATTTAGGCTTTTACAGTTATCTTTTATTTTTAATACTGGCGGTTATTCCAGTTTATCTAATTTTATACTTTGCATTTGGATTATATAAACCAAGAAGAACCTATAAAAATATTTTCTCAGAAGCCACACAGCTGGTAAAAGTAAATATTTTAGCATTCTTTACTCTTGTTTCCATTTTATTTATAATCAACCAACCTGATTTCTCAAGAATAATGCTATTTTTACTAGCAATAATTGCAACATTCTTTGGTATAATTGAAAGATTCATAGTTAGAAGTGTTTTAAAGAATTTAAGAGTTAATCAAAGGAATTTAAAACATATTCTTATTGTTGGAGATAATGATTTGGCATTTACATTTGCAAAGAAAATCCGTGAAAATCCATATTTGGGTTTTGTTGTCAGTGGTTTTCTAGGCAGATCAGAACATGTTGGTAGTGAAATTGAAGGAAGCAGAATCATAGGTGCTTTTAAAGATTTAGATAAGATTTTAGAAAATAATCGTTATGATAGGGTTGTTTTAGCAATTCCTTTAAAATATTATTATAAAATCAATGAACTAGTGGAAAGCTGTGAAAAAGTAGGGATTAAAGCAGAAATTATCCCTGATTATATTAGATATTTCCCAGCACAACCATCAATTGATATGATTGAAGATATTCCTATTATTAATATTCGTTATGTTCCATTAGATGATGAGTTTAATAAATTTTTAAAATATCTTTCAGATTATATTATATCCTTAATAGCTATTATTATCACATCACCTATAATGTTGTTAACAGCAATTGCTATTAAATTAACATCACAGGGTCCTATAATATTTAGACAGGAAAGAATGGGTTATAATGGTAAAACATTCATGATGTATAAATTCCGTAGTATGAAAGTTCAGGATCCTAATGAAGAAAAATCAGAATGGACCACTCGTGATGATCCAAGAAAAACTAAAATTGGTGATTTTATAAGAAAAACAAGTATTGATGAATTACCTCAGTTTTTCAATGTACTTAAAGGAGATATGAGTGTGGTTGGTCCAAGACCAGAAAGACCTTATTTTGTTGAACAATTTAAGGAGAGTATTCCTAAATATATGGTTAAACATCAGGTGAAACCAGGTTTAACAGGTTGGGCTCAGATTCATGGTTGCCGTGGTGATACTTCTATTAAAAAACGTATTGAATATGATATAGAGTATGTGGAAAATTGGCACATGGGTTTAGATTTGGCTATTATGATTAAAACAGCATTGAAGAAAAATCCTAATGCTTATTAGTGTTTTTTTGTGTTTTTTCACAATTGCACACTTAAGTAATATATATTAAATTTTTTTATTAATAGTATTGTATTGAGATTTTAGTTTTCAAATGCTCTCTCTAATACTTTATATACACTATGATTATAAAATTATAATTAACTTTCTATTGAGGGGTTTGGTATGCAAGAAAATATATTACAAGAATATGAAAAAATCAAAGACAAACTTACTGAAGAACAATTCTTAGAAGAAATTGAGAATATAAAAGCAAACGATGATGATGAAGAATTTATCGATGATTTAGGAGCAGCAAAAATAGTTGTTCAAAACCATCAAACAGATAATACATCACAAGAACCTTTTACAATGACCGAAGACATCAAAGAATTATATGATAAAGTTAAAAATCAAATAACCGAAGAAGACTTCCTAAAAAGAATGGAAGAATTCAGACAAAAAGAATCAAGTAATCCATTTCTTGATGCATTCGGTTTTGCTGAAATGGTAGTTGGAGAATTACATATAGAAGAACCAGAGATGGTTTCAGAAAAACCAGAATTCGCAATTGATTCAATTGATAAACTCGAATCAGGAAGCAGGGGAATTACAATTTCAGGCAGAGTAATTTCAATCTCCAACCCAAGATCATTCAAAACCAGAAAAGGTCAAGAAGGACAAGTCTGTAATGTTGAACTACAAGACAACACAGGAAAAATCAGAGCAGTATTCTGGACACAAAACATAAAATTACTTAAAAAAGTAACAGAAGGAGACATCGTTCAAATAAAAGATGTTGATATAAAAGAAGGATACACAGGACTTGAAGCTAATTTAAGACAAAGATCAGTACTTATAAGAATAGATGAAGATCCATCCAAATACCCACCATATAAAGAAGAAATAACAAAAATTGCAGATATTGAAGGTGAAACAAAAGTCAATATAATAGCAAGAATTGTTAGAATACCAACAATCAGAAGTTATGAAAAAAATGGAAAAGAAGGAAAAGTCGCATCAATAGAATTAATAGATGATTCCGGAAAAATCACATACACATTATGGAATAAAAACACAGAATTAATCAACGACTTAGGTCTTGAAGATGGAGATACAGTTAAAATACTTCAAGCACAAGCACGTGAAAGAACAAACAGAGATGGTGAAACTGAAATATCACTAACTCACTGGGATGGAAGAATAATAAAAGGTGATTTCGATGCACCAGAAATACATCAGGAATTCACCCCAATAGGAGACTTAGCCGAACAAAAAGATGTTTCAATAAAAGGTATAGTTTCAAGACTCCAAGATATTAGAGTATTCACAAGAAAAACAGATAACACTGAAGGAAAACTAAGAAACTTCGATGTTAGAGATACAACCGGAGAAATCAGAGTAACAGTCTGGGGTGATGATACCTCATTACCAATAAATAAAGGAGACATTATTAAAATAATCGGTGGAGATGTTCAATATGATGAATACACACAAAGCCAATATTCAATGAACACCAACTTTAACACTCAAATATCCATCAACCCAGATAACTTATCAATAGAAGAATTAGATGAATTAAACAATCTAAAAGAAGAACTACATCCAATACGCATTGGTGAAATAGAACTAATTGATGAAGATGGAATAGAAATAGACATCATAGGAAGATTCTTACTAATTGATGAACCAAGAGAATTTGATAGAGATGACGGTGAAAAAGGAATTGTTCGATCAGCACTAATGGCTGATGAATCAGGTAAAGTAAGATTATCCTTCTGGAACGAAAAAGCAAATGGTGATTATGAAGTAGGAGAAGTATACAGAATAGAAAATGCACGAACAAAATTCGGAATGACTAGTGTTGATTTAAACATAGGTTCAAACGCCAGAATAATAAAACTATCAGAAGAAGAAGCATCCGCATTATTCATCCCAGAATTAGAAACATTAGAAAAAACAATCTATGATAAAATCAGCATTTCTGATGTTGAAGAAGATGAAAATGATAAAATCATCATAGGTAGAGTAATAGAAATAAATGACGTACGTACATTTGAAGGAAACTATGGTGAAGGAAAAGTTAGGAATATAGAAATTGCAGATGACACCGGTGCAGTTACAGTTGTACTCTGGAATGAAGATACAAATAAGGAATTTGAATTAGGTCAACCAATCAAAGTACAAAATCCTATTTTCAGATATAATGAGACAACAAATCGTATTGATGCAAGTGTATCTAGTGTAACTAATATTCTAGAACCATCTCAACAGGAATTAGACAAATTACCTTCATATGAAGAATTACTTGAAATAATTTTCGTACCAAAAACAATAGAATCACTACTTGAAGATGATGCTAATGTACATATCACAGCAAATATTAAAGAAGTAAGCACAGAAAGAAATCTTCTTAATAAATGTCCACATGGCCATTCCTTTGTTGAAGAAACTGAAGATGGATATGTATGTGAAGAATGTGGAGAAACTTTTGATAAACCAGAATATACATTGATGATTCCTACAGTACTTGAAGATGATACAGGATCAATCAATGCTACTTTCTATGGTGATTTAGCAGAACAACTCATTGGAAAAGATACAGAAGAAGTAGTGTCTATTATTGATGATGGATATGGAATTGAAGATAATTTAGAAGATTTAATAAATTCCACAGTTGAAATAATTGCTAATGTAAGATTAGATGAATACAATCAAACTTATAAATTAAACCCTAAAAAACTTTTAAAAAAATATTAAATTAAATGAGGAATGATTATTATGGTTGAATTAAATGATTTACCGGGTGTTGGAGAAAAAACAGCAGAAAAATTAAAAGATGCAGGTTTTGCTGACATGATGAGATTAGCTACTGCTACTCCTAAAGAATTATCAGTAAAAGCAGAAATTGGTGAAGGTGTTGCAGAAAAAGTTATTGAAGCTGCTCGTAGAGCTGAAAATATTACTTTTGAAACAGCATTGGAAGTTGATGAAAGAAGAAAAGATGTTGGACATATAACTGTTGGAAGTCAGGAATTTAATGATTTAATTGGTGGTGGAATTGAAACTCAATCTATCACTGAAGTATTTGGTGAATTCGGATCAGGTAAAAGTCAAATTTCACATGAATTAGCTGTAACAGTTCAATTACCAGAAGAACAAGGTGGTCTTGATGGTGAATGTGTATTTGTTGATACTGAAAATACTTTCCGTCCTGAAAGAATCAGACAAATTGCTGAGGGATTTGAATTAGATACGGATGAAGTTTTAAGTAGAATTCATGTTGCTCGTGCTTTCAATTCAGCTCATCAAATTTTAATGGTTGATAAAATTAATGAACTTATTCAAAGTGGTTCTAATGTTAAATTAGTTATTGTTGATTCATTAATGGCTCATTTCAGAGCTGAGTATGTTGGTAGGGAATCACTTGCTGTTAGACAGCAGAAGTTAAATCAACATTTACATTCTCTTCAGCAAATTGCTAATACTTATAATGTTGCTGTATTTTTAACTAATCAGGTTCAAGCTAAACCGGATTCTTTCTTTGGAAGTCCTACTAAAGCTATTGGTGGGCATGTTTTAGGGCATGCTTCTACTTATAGGATTTGGCTTAAAAAAGGTTTGGCTGGTAAAAGAATTGCACGTTTAGTGGATTCCCCTCATTTGCCTGAGGGTGAATGTGTATTTAAAATTAC
>SUTL01000109.1 GCA_015062925.1 Methanobrevibacter thaueri | reverse complement strand
TTCTCATTTTATTTTTTTTTTTCATATATATGCCATGACTAAAATTTATTTATTTCCAACATCAATTTTATTAATGAAAAAAATCGATTAAATAAATTAAAAATAAAAAACTAATATTAATTTTAATTGACCATAATATTAAATATTTTATAGTCTGCAATAGCTTCCACTCATCAAAATCAATAAAAAAATAGATGAAAAATAATTAAAAAATTTCCCCACAAAAATATTCATTTTAAAATCAAATTGATCTAATAGATATATTCTCAAAAGATTTTATTTTATCAATATTATTATTAAGAAGGAGTAATAATATTTCTAATGTTTTTCTAATACCATTTTCACAACGCTGAAATAATTTTTCACTATCATTTTCACATAAATCTGCATAAACATCAGTTGTTGTTATAATCTCATAATCATCTGTTATTATACAAATTCCACCACGCCCAATACCAGCAGTTGTACCAATGGATATATCACAATCACTTAAACCTTTAACAGCTTGAGCCATAATTTTACTTACAGTTTTATCTCCTTTTTCATCATAAACTTTTATGCCTTTAATTAACTTATCAGGTTTTGGTGGATTTTTAACATTCAATACTTTTTCCAAAGCTTCAATTGTTGGAATAAATAAACTGCAAGTTACACTAAGATTATTATAATCATAATCACCATACTCACTGAAACTCTTAATATATTCATTGCCAAAATTTCCTTGGTAATTTTGAGCTAATGCATGCAACTCTCTTCCGATTTTTCCCTGAGTAAAACATTCAGCAGTTGCTATTTTAATCATAACTTATCATCCAATAACTTCAACGCATTCATCGTAATAATATTTGCAACTTCATCTAAAGTATAAGGTGTTACAGGTTCATTATCCCTAATTAACTTATTTGTTGTTAAAACCAGATGATTTTCTGTTATTCCTTCTTTTCTCAACTCTTCAATAGCAGGATTATTATTATCAAATTCAGATATGTCCTTGATTTCAATATTTTCATTTCCAAAACCAAATATTCCTGCAGTACCAATAGTTTTCGCACCTTTTTCATGAGCATGTTTTATTATTTTACTTGCAGTAGGTATAGTATTCCCACCAGCAATGACGATGATTACAACATCCCCTTCAATCAAATCAAGATTTTCATCTGTAATATATTCAGGATAACTTAAAACTTCTCTAAATTCCTTGTCATGTGTACAGAGTTGTTTTAAAAAATCCGGTTTTTCCTGATCTATTTCAGCTCCAAGAAGTGTGAAAATCACATCTCCTCCACTTATTTTCTGACCATCAAATACACCTATTGTCTTCGGCCCTCCTCTGTGAATTTGCATTAAGTTTATTCCAATTCTCAAACCTAATCTTCCACAGCCAATCAAATCAATTCTACCATGAGGCACCTGTTTGTCTTCCATTATTTGAATTTCGTCATTTGTCATTTTATCACTTCTATTGGTGGTTTATTGATAATTTCAATATTAACATCAAGTTCTTTTATAATATCTCCAAGAGCATATAATCCTGGAACTTCACTTTCATGGTGTGTTAAATCAATTAATGTAATTCCTAAATTTTTAGCAAGAATTGCAGTTTCCTGGGTTAAATCTCCGGAAATTAATATATTTAAATTTTGTTTTTTAGCTAATTTTATATAATGAGGATTTTTCAAACCAAAACCGGATATAATTCCAATCTTTTCAAATATTTTTTCATCATCAGGGTTATTTACTATTCTTGCATTGTTAAAATTCTTTAAAATATTATTTTTTAGTTCATTGAAGTTTTGTTTTGTTTTACAGATTCTTCCAATCTTTGTATTTTCATCAAAATAATTAATAACTTCTAAATCTAATGTTTTTGCTAATGCTTCGTTTGCTCCTCCATTTATTATATCCCAATTTGAATGTATGGTGTAAGTTGGTGTTTTTGGAATGAATAATGGTGGATGATGAGTTATTATTAAGGTATTTCTATGATTAATATCATTTTCTGGTAATAAATCCATGTAAATCTTTATTGATTCAATATTTTGTGATAAATCATAATCTTTTTTAAATCCAATTTCATCATAATCCAAAGCTAATGATTTTGGTATTTTCTCATCTAAAAAATCAATTATGTCTTTAAGTTTCATTTAAATCATTTCTGAGGTAATTTTATTTAATTCTTCATTAATAATTTCATCAAAATTAAATGGTTTTATTGTGGATACTTTCAGAGCGTTTATGTTTATAAGTTCAATAAATTTATCTATATTTTTTTCTTTAAAAATAACTTCTTCAAAAAAGCCCATTTCACAGGCACTATAAAGTGTACCTTCTTTTTCAAGACATTTATTTAAAACACTGGTTAAAAGTCCAATTGTCAATGTCATAGTTCCGGAAGTTTTTGTATTAATACCTTTAGTTTTAATTATTGCTTTATTTTTGGATTTAACCATTTTTAATCTTTCATTAATGTTATTTTTATCCATTAGGAGTGAATCATTATTCTCAGCTATCGGATCTTCAATTATAAATGTTTCCACATCAAATTTAGAGGATTGTTCAGTAGTAATGCCACCAAATCCTGTTGTATCAATAACAATATCTCCAGAATAGATTAAATCAAGGTTTGATGAAAATTCAACTGTGTTTTTTAGTCCTCCACCAATATCAGTGTATAGGAGGTTTTCTAAATGAGGATAAATATCAATTAATAATATGTTTTCATATTTTTCACTTAATTTTTTAACAATTCCCACACCTGTAAAATATGTTCCAATAACAATTATTTTTGAATCAGAGGAGGGATTTAAATTTTCAATATAGTTAAATACTGCATTTGATTTTTTTGAAATAATTTCATTAAATATGTCGATTAATTTGGTTTCAGATTTAATTGTAAGTACTTCTGAGGTAATTCCAGTATCAATATTCATTTTTTTAACCTTCTATTTTCTTAAAACCTATTTTTTCAAGAGCTTCACAGGCTTCTTCATAAACTGCTTGTTCAATTGTTTTTTTATGAATAGCATGTGAAGGGGAAGTTCCTGCAGTTAGTATTCTTCCTTTATTGTCTATGAAAACAAGTAATGATCCGGAACCTGGAATTCCTAAACGTCCTCTGGCTATTATTAAATCAGCATCGCTTTGGTCAAGTGCCATGTAAGCTTTTGCTAGGGCGGGAATTCTGCTAGTGTCTGCGGTATTTGTATTAATTTGGAGTATTTCAGCTTGAGGTAGGTTATATTCATTTAACACTTTATTCAATACTTCAACTTTTATCCCGTTTTTATTGGGTATGTATATTTTTTCAGAGTTTTTTATGTAATTTTGAATTTCTTTGATTTCTTCAAGTGTATCTCCAAATCTGCAGTTATTTCTAGATTCTTCAAATGCATTTTTTATCATTTTTTCAAATGCCATACTATCATATATTAATAAAATGGTGATTAAATAGTTTGAGGTATTAAATCTAATTTTTCAATAACATTAACAACTTCTGTATAATTACCATATTCCGGAGATCCCACTCCTTTAACTTCATGAGGATAATTATTAGCTATTACAGTAGCTAAGTTATTTGCACCAGCTTTAAGTGAAAATTCTACATTTTCAGGGCCAACTGTTGGTGTTGGCATTGTGATTGTGATTTCAGGATACATTATTCTAGTAATAGCAACCATTTTTAATTGTTCTTTCAATGGAAATGCAGGATGATTTTCCATTGGTGTTCCTTCATATGGGTTAAATCCCATTATTGGAATTTCTTCTAAAGTTTCAAAATTAGATAAGTAGCGTAAATGTTTTATTCTATCTTTTTTACTTTCACCGAGACCTAATAGAAGACCTGATGATAATCCAACTCCTGCTTCACTTACTCTTTTGCAGGTTAATATTCTTTGGTCTAGTGAGTCTCCGGGTTTTCTTTGATAGAATATGTCTTCATTTATTGTTTCTAAATTGCAGCAAATTGTATCTGCACCTAGTTCGGCTAATTCTTTCACGGATTTTTCAGTTAAATCTCCACCGACATTTACAAGAATTTCTAAATCAGATTGTCCTTTTACAATTCTGCAGGCATTAACAGCTTGTTTCCCGTTGTATCCGTATCCTCCTGAACAGCTTACACGTGGAATATGTGCTTCTTGAATTGATTTTACAGCTGTTAGTATTTCTTCATTTGATTTGTAGAATGCATTATAATATCCTTTTTCGGATGTTTCTTCTGCAAATCCGCAATATTCGCATCTAGGTTGAATTTGACATTTATTGGTAAGGTGAACTGTTGATGTTAATTTGATTACTTTTGATTGTTTATCTCTTATATCGCATGCAATCTTGAACAATTTTTCTAAATCCTTATCATTTTTGATATTCAACAATTCTAAAAATTCATCATCACTTAATTCTTGTCCTTGTTTTGCTTTATTTAAGATTTCGTCAATCAATTTAACACCAGACTTTAATTTTATTTTTATTTTTAATTTTTAATTAAAAAATAAGTTAAAATAATTGTTGATATGATTTATCAACAATTTTATAACTTATTGTGTTTATTCGTTTTTGCCTAAGTAGTCTAATACTGTAGGTACTATTTCTGCTAAAGAACCGAAGTTCATGGAATCAGCAGTACCTAATAATGCTGCTGGGTTTAATGCATCGTCCATTTTGTCGATACCTTCATCTTGCATTAATGCGGTTACTTGGGTTAATGCTTCGTTAGCCATCATTTGTGCAAATCCAGCTGGAGCTCCTAAAATTTGAGTAACTGTGTCTCTGTAAGCTAAAATACCTGCGTAGGTAATTGCAGTTACTGCGGAACACATATCACATACTGGACCGACCATGTTTGCTGGTAATGTAAATGCAGATCCTCTTGCTTTTTGACCTAAGTCCATTAAGGTGTCGATGGATGCTTGGTCTGCGTATCCTTCTGCGATGTATACTTGTCCTTTCATTTCAGGTACTGCACCTGGGTGGTAGGAAGCTACATTTACGTTGGTTCCTAAGTCTTCGAAGATTTTGTTTAATCCAGTAGTTGGGATGGTACATGCGTGAGTTACAATTGCACCTTCTTTTATATCATCAGCGAAGTTTTTGATGATGTCAGGTTGCATACCTCCTTCTGGTAACCAGGTCATTACCCAATCAGCATCTGCTACAGCTTCAGAATCATCGTTAATACATTTCATTCCTAAGTCTTCTGGGTGAGTAAAATGAATTGCACCTTTAGCTGGTTTTGGTACAGTTTCTGCTAATTCATTAACTTTTGCTCTGATAGCAGGCATTACTTCTTCTGGGTTTCCTGCTTTGTGTGCTGCAATGACTTCTGAGTAATCAAAATCATCTACTACTACGAAGTCTCCATCGAATACTGGGTCAGATACAACTACTTCATCTACACCTGCTAATTCTAATAATTCTGCACCCATTTCAATGGTTGAGTGGGTCATAGATATGTTTTCTTTTCCAGTTGCTTCTGCAACTTCACAAGCTCTTGAGAAGTTGGTAATTCCACTTGCAGCGTGTGTTCTGTAACATCCTGCACCTAAAATTGCTACTTTCATTTTTTTGTCTCCTTTTTTTTCATTGTTGAATCTTTCTTTTAGTTTAGAAAGAATCATTTTTCTATCTCCTTATTTTTATGAACTTTTATAATAGTTTGACTATCGTAAAAGTTTTACTGCATGGACTCAATGAGTTATAAACTCATTAAGTTATTAATAAATTATGGTAGTTTTATTCCATGCAGTAATAATTACTATTTAAAATATAATACTATTTAAAAGTTGTTATTATTGTTTTTTTAGTATT
>SUTL01000008.1 GCA_015062925.1 Methanobrevibacter thaueri | reverse complement strand
TAAGGAATTTTCATTACATGACCACATTCACCACAAAAAATGTTAACTTCTGAGTTAACTAGCCGGACGGTGCAATTGTGACCAGGTTGTAGGAAGGATTTGCACTTTTTACAATATCTTCTTGACCAGATTTCAGGGACTGGTGTATTGTATTTTGTGGATAATTTAAGTGCTAGTTCAACATAACGGTTTGAACGCTCTGGATGGTTGATGAATTCCATCTCTGCACGTGCAAAAAGAATATTCATTCTTTCTTTTGCGATTTTAATAATCCACTTTGGTTTATTCCTTCTACTCAAAAATATCCTCCTTTAAAATGTAGGATATAATATTCAAAATTGAATTAAAATGATTTGCGCAAATTAAAACAAAAACCATAGTTAATTTTAACCTTAGGTTAATATGAATATTAAGAATAATTATGTTCTTTAGTATTTATAAAGGTTATGAATTTATCAAGATTTTAATATTGTTTTAAAAAAAATGAAAATTAAATAAAATTAAAGGAAAAAAAATAGAAAAATTAAATTAAACCCTTAGTAGATGGGATTTGATCATGTTCCACAATAATCGCTTCTTTAATAGCTTTTGCAAATGCTTTAAAAACCGCTTCAGCTTTATGATGATCATTCGCCCCCTCCACAGTTCCGTAAATATTTATTTTCGCTGAATTTGCAAATGATTCGAAAAAATGGATTATTATATCTGAAGTCATATCACCTATTTTTTCATTTTTAAATGATAATGACATGTTACAGTAACTTCTTCCACTTATATCCACAGCTATTGTTGATACTGACTCATCCATTGGCACTATTGCATGCGCCATTCTTTTTATACCTTTCTTATCTCCAATGGCTTTCAGGAATGTTTCACCAAGCAGTATACCTATGTCTTCTATAGTGTGGTGGTCGTCGATTTCAAGATCTCCTTTAGCTTTTATGTTCAAATCTATCATTGAATGTTTGGAAAAAGATTCAAGCATGTGGTTGAAGAAATTAATTCCTGTATCTATATTATATTTTCCTGTTCCATCAAGATTCATTTTTATTGTAATATCAGTTTCATTTGTTTTCCTTGAAAGATTTGAAATTCTACTCATAATTATTACCTACCATGAAAAAAATTTATATTATAATTTAAGGTTCTTCACCTGGACGTATGATTTTAATACAATTTGTAGGGCATTCCATTGCACATAATGTGCAAACATGACAATATCTTAAATCTAATATATGTGCAACATTAGTAACTTTCCATATTTTACCTGCTTTTGGACAGATTTCAGCACATTTACCGCAGGCAATACATTTATCCTCATCAACTAAAATCCGCAACATAAAAAACAACACTCCTTTTTTAATAGTCTATAATTTTAAAGTTGCAACAGACATGGCCTTAAATCCCACATAAACATCTTTACCAATACCAAGATCCAATTCTTTTTCAGCAGAAACTGTAATATCACTGCATAAAACAACTCCGCCAACATCAATCTTAACACGAATGATTTCGCCTTCAAGTTTCATTTCTATAATCTGACCTTTCAGTATATTACGAATACTTGAAGTTTGAGGTTCCAGCATCACAAAAATATTATCATAACTGATTAAAGCTAAAATCTCATCACCAACATTATAATTCCTATTTAACGGAGCGTTAATCTGGAAATCTCCGTTTTTAATAGTCATTATTCGTTTAACATTATTAATATCAACAATTTCAGCTTCAATTTCATTAACATCTTTATGGAGTTCCATGATTGCATTAATCTTTTTACATTCTTTAAGAATAGAGTAACCTTCACTAGTTAAAGAGGTTCCTCCACCCCCTCCTTTTCCACCTTTAGTTGTGTTAACAACTTTAACATCAAGTGCTGATTCGATTTTATCAATATAATTCAATGCAGTCCTATAAGAAACATTAATATCTTTAGAAGTTTCAGTTAAAGAACCAGTTTCAACTATAGATTCCAATAATTCAAATTTTTTACTATCAAGTAAAAAAGAATTACCTCCAATATTAATCTTATACTCAACACCTGCTTTCACATCAGTCATTTTTTATAAATCCCCCGAAATATAAATGATATAATAATATTTATATATCATTATTATATTAAAAATCTTTTATCTTTTTTCAAGTTTTTCAACAAAATTCAAAAGTTTATTAACAATTTTTGAAGCCGGTCCGAATTTTGAAGATAAAACTCTTAAACTTTCAATATCATCTTTTTCAAAGAATTTAACTAAAATCAAAGCAAAGAAATAAACAATAATACATGCAAAAATACCTGGGAATAACCATATTGCAGATTTCGGAATGAAAAATGCGAATAAACCCATAATTAAAGATGCAACGATGATTTTAGTAATTGATTTAGTAGGGGCTTTTGTTTTAGTTAATTTGAATACAGAATAAACACATGGAAGCATCATTAAAAAACAAGCAATGCTAGTTGCAAGGGCTCCACCCTCAATACCTAAAAAAGGAACCATGAACCAATTTAAAGCACCAGTGACAAATGCACCACCAACCAGAATATACATTGGAATTCTAGGATTACCAATACCCTGAATAACACTGGTGGAGATGGTAAATATAGAGTAAAAAGTCATACCAATAGATAAAATAGCAAGAGCAGAAGCACCAGCAACATAAGCAGGATTTTTAAAATACAAAATCCTTAAAGTAGGAGCTGCAAATAAAGCAAGTCCAACACACATAGGCACAATAAATAATAATGAAAACTTATAAGCCTCAGAAACATACTTCTGCAATGTCTGATTATCCTTAAGTTTAAAAGCCTCAGAAGAAGCGGGTAAAATAGTGGTTGCAATTGAAACTGAAATAATCAAAGGCAACCTAGCAATAGGATCTGCTGCAGCAAAAAAACCAATATCATCAAAAGTTAAAAACCTACCCATAACAATAGTACAAATATTATAAATAAGCATCTCAGCAATAGCAGTGATAATAACCGGAATGGAAAACTTAACCAAAGTAGCAGCTAATTTAAACTCATCTTTGAATGTGAAAACAAAATCCTCACTAGGTTTCGGAATATACTTAGGCATGTAAACCTTAAAAATATAAAAAGCCGCAACAACAGATAAAGAATAACCTAAAACAGTACCCCATAATGCTCCAACAGTTGAAAGCCCAATTAAAACAAATGCAGTAGCACATAAAATCATACCTAACTGCTCAACAGCACGAGTATAAACAATATACTCCATCTTATAAACACCCTGAAAAGCACCTCTTAAAGCACCAACAATAACACTGAAAGGAGTGATAAGACCAACAATCTGAAGAGGAATTAAAGCCATAGGTTTACCCAAATAATCATAAGCTAACCAAGGAGCAACAACAAAAATCATTAAAACTCCAAAAAACAAACCCAAAAACACCATAATCTTTAAAGCAGTGAAAATAGTCTTCCTCGCCATATCATGCTCGCCAACAGCTTCAAACTCAGCAACATACTTAGCAATAGCCGGAGGAAGTCCGCCCGCAGATAAAGTTTGAAAAATCCCCTGAAAAGGTAAAGTAATCCCTAAAATACCATATGCAGTAGGTCCCAAAAGTATCGCCATTAAAAAACGATAAAAATAACCACCTACACGAAAAATAATATTACCAATAAGAATTATTAAACTACCACGAACTAACTTACTTGCCATATTACATACCCTAAAAAAAATTATTTATTAATCTATTATTAACCAGATAAACTATTTAAATGTACTTATTCAAGAAATTTTCAAATTCAAATAAAGTCCTATTCAAAGAATCAAAACCATAAGAATCCTTTTTAATATCCTCCAATGAATCATTAGACCAGAAAGAAGCACCTAGATTAGAACCAAAAGGACCACCACTAACCGGAATAATCCCATGAATCATAAAATAAGAAATATTAGATAAATGAGCGAAATCCTGACCTCCAATTCTATCTCCACCAACAACAATACTCATACCAATTTTTCCTCTTAAAATATTATAATCAACAGCTTCCAAAGCACGAGTTCTATCCATAATAACAGATAAATTAGAAGAAATACTGCCTGATTGAACCGGACTGGCCAGAATAATTCCATCAGAACTTAAAAGATTATGATAAACCTCAGCCATATCATCATTAATAATACATTTCTTATTCTCCAAACAATAATCACAATGCATACAAGGCTTCAAATCCTTACCATGACAAGTAAACATCTCAGTTTCAAAACCATCATGATTTAATTTCTCCAAAGCATAATTTAACACATGATAAGTAGTATTATTCCTCGGACTTGCACAAATTCCAAAAACCTTCATAGGAATATATATAGTTTACCACATATATTAAAGAATAGTAAAAAGCATTTGAAATCTATTTTAATAATTTAAACCCCATTTTTTTAACTGCGAATTTTCAGCTTCTTATATCCTAAAGCAATAGCTGTGGATAAAACTAAAATAAATATTGCAATTATCGAAGTTAATATATCATTCAATACCACGCCTTTAGCGAAGTAAAAAATGAATATTATTGTTAATGGTACAAAGAACCATTGTGCAATATAAATCCTATTAATATTACTGCTTAATGTTGTAAAAGCTTTAATAATTGCATCCGGCAAATATTTAGCCAACCAATAACACAATCCTATTATTGCATGAGCATTGATTATGCAGAATATTGCATCTAATGTGTTCAGGAAGTAATATAAGTGAACATCACTTGATTCAACACCTCCCCATAATTTTGAGGATATGAAAAAGTAAATAAAAGCTATAATCAGTAAAATTGGCCATAATTTAAAGAATTCCTTTTTATCCTTTGCTCTTATAAAGTATTGTCCCCAAATATATCCTGAAATTGGGAAAATAAACCAATTAAATAATGGGAATGCTGCAAATCCTCCAGAACAACCAATGAAATAAGAAAAAAATAAGTTTACTACTGGAATTCCAAAATCAATGCCTTTTAATAGACTTCCAAGTACAGACATTACAACCGCAATGACAATTAACTTTTTATTTGAAAACTCAAACTTCTTTAAAAAACCCATTAATATAAAAGACAAACCGGCAAATGCTAAAATATCAACACAAAAAAGCATTAATCCACCAGCAATAGGGAAAACATCCGCCTTACCTAAAAGAGCCCCGGCAACAAAATGAGGAATGAAAAACTCAAAAATATTTACTAAAATACCTAAAAGGAATAAAGTCACACCTCTTTTCACCATAACATTCCATTGACTATGTCTGGAGTATACTATACCCACACCCATACAAAACATGAAAATAACAGCCGCATAAGGCCTTCCTAAAATATCCATTATTACAAAATCAAAAATAGGATCATATGCTGTATTAAAAGCACTAGACACATAACAAACATGGAGAAAAACCATGAATATAATTGATAATGCTTTGGCAATATCCAATTCAACTTGTCTACCAGCGTTAACTTTTTTTTTCTGAAAACAAATTTGAAGTATTCATATAATAATAATTTCTATTTAAAGTAATATATTAAACATTAATATTTGATTATTCAACTTTATGACTGAATTCATTTTAAATCTCATTTATCATTATTTGATTTGCAATATCATTTCCTATTTTTAACCAAACACTGCCAAGTTAAAAAACTTAATTTGATAAATTAACCCAATTTCTTATTATTAATTTTTATAGTTAATGAAACAAAAACATCAAAGTTACATTGAAAGACAGTAAAAATAAGGCTATGAAAAATGTTAAACTTACCATTAAATTGTCTGGTAAAAAAATTAAAGGTAAAAAATCAATTACTGCTAAAACCAACAATAAAGGAGTAGTTACCTTCAAACTTGGTAAAAAATTAACCAAGAAAAACTAAGGTAAAATACAGTATAACCTACAAGGGCAATGCATACTACATGAAATCAACTAAAAAAGGATTTTGAGTATTACATTGCTAATCAAAAAGTAATAACAAAATCTCTATTTCCGGACACCCCCATGTTTAATCCAAATGGAATAATCCTTTGATTATATATGGCAGGTGCAGGATTATATTCATTTTTATGAGAGAGATTGTGATTAATATTGATGATGTTGATGATTTAATTCTATGTTTAATAATACATATATATGGAAAAATAATTAATTCCTCATTTATGTTTAAATGAGGACAATATTAATTATTATTTTTTAATTATAATCTTACTTTTAGCAGTAACAATATAATTAACATCATTTGATGAAATAAACACCTTATGTTTTCCAATTTTTAATTTTTTAGTATTAATTTTAACTAAACCTTTTTTATTAGTTTTTAAGGAATACTTTTTTGATTTTTTACCAGTGAAAATTTTAATAATTATTTTAACATTTGCTAATGCTTTATTTGTATTTTTATTTTTAACTATAACCTTATAATATTTGGATTTTTTAAATTTAGCTTTAAAATTTGGAGCTTTAACAATAATGTTAATTTTAATAGATGGTTTTGGAGTATAATTACCCTGTGTAAAATTTTTATTAACAATAACAAAGTATGGTAATGCAGATAGTGTTCCACCAGTAGATATTAATGATATTTCATTAGTATCATTTATAATATGAGTAATATTGGTTTTAAATAAATCTGTTGTTGAAGCAGAACCACTCCAGCAATTTTTAAATTCATTATTATTAATAACAATATAACCATCCTTTTTTTCAGCTCCAGCAGCGAATAAATATATTGTTGCATTATTCATATCACTGGCATTAATATTTATTTGTGATTTGGCCTGGTTGATTCTTCCTGCTTTATTATAATCATTTAATAGTAAATCATAACCGTTAACCATGTAAAGATTATTTATTGTTGTGGATAAGGTTGTATTATAGAAATATATTAATGCACTTGGATTTAACGCTGGATTTCCAGCAAGCCTATTTAAAATTAATGTATTATTACCAGAAAGATTAATTGAATCTGTAACTTCAAATATTAACACTCCATAACCGAAATTCCATCCAATATTAGGATTATCATGTGCAAATGAAATTGCTTTAATTGTTTTCCCGTTGAATATGGCCTGAATCATATTAATATCTTCATTTCCTTTTGAATAGTCAAACCAATTATATGGTATTATTATATATGCTCCGGCGATTTTGGAGTTTTTATCCAGATTAACGTTCCATGTGTCAGTTCTACTCCCATCACCTGCAGAAGTATATGTGGTTTTAATATCTATTATAATATCTCCAGTGAATGATGAGTTTATTAATGATTTATATGGTTCTATTCCATATTCATATTCTGCACCTAAATATCCGTTGTATAGGATTTTTGAAGTGATTTCATATGTGCTGATAATTTCATTTCCTGATAAAATTTCAATTGTCCAGTTAACTTTTTTATTATTACTTCCCATGACTGTTGTTTCATCAAGTGGACGTATTGTTGGATCTGTTATGAGGATTTTATTATTTCCTGTTTTTAAATTGATTTGTGTTGTGTTCACTATAATATTATCAGCTGATAATCTGATTTTACAATCTGCATTTTTATCTGAAACAATATTCATGGTTAATTGGTTTATTGTACCTGCATATGCTATGTTTTCATATTCACCAACCGCATTTGTTATGTTTGCTGATATTTTTTGGTTTGTGAATTTTAAAATGTTTAGAACTGATTTTAATGATTCTCCATTATTATAATAATTAATGGTTGTTTGTGATGATGTGTTAATATTATCAGTTACATCCCATTGATTATAATTATAATAATCTCCTTTTTCATGTTCTATTAAATCATATATTGGTTTATTGTTGATTTTGCAGGATGCATCTGTACTTGAAAGAACAACATTTGTCAAGATTACATTATTATATTTTTTAATTTTTGTTGTGTTTAACACTACATTTGTGGTGGTTTTTGTATAATACTGATTGTAATCTATCCAATAATTGATTTCATCATCATCCCCATCATCATAAGCTAAGACTAATGCGATTAATTTAATTCTACCATCAAAGATTCCACCTATGTTAATGGAATCCACATTTATTGATATTGATGTTCCATTTAATCCTTTTAATGAATCTGTTATATTATAGTTAATCTGATAATCGGAATATACTCTTGTTACATGATCATTTCCATCTATTTTATGAACTGTTCCATCAGGACTTAAAGTATTGGTTTTTAATATTTCATATCCTAAATTATAATTTCCATTTATTGTTTTAAGAGTGGTGTTGGATGCTAAAATATAATCTGGATTTGAACCTGACCCAGAATATATATTTATATATACATTTGCGGTTTTAATGTTTTTAGCTTCATCCGGTATTGTATAATTAAGTTCACCTTTAATATCCCATGGGTTTTCTGTGATTATTTCAACATCACCTGATACATTTCCATTAATAACATTTTCTAAGCTTTGTGAGTCTTCATTAATTACAGTAGAATTTGTAATGTCTTGGGAATTCACTGCAGTTATTGAAAAAAGAAATATAATGCATATTATTAGTATTATTTTATTATTCATTGAAAAAACCTACTTTAAAAAAAAGAGTGAAAAAAAGGTAAATTAGTTTATTTTTTAACTGTAATTTTTGCTTTTGCAGATGATGCTTTATAAGCATTGTTTCCTGCAAAGTTAATTACAGCATGATATTTACCTTTTTTAGTTAATTTAAGTTTAAATGTTGCTTTTCCTTTAGCATTGGTTGTTGCAGTGTAAGTTTTACCTTTAACTTTTAAAGTAACTTTTACTTTTGAAATAGCCGCACTACCAGCTTTTAAAGTGATAGAATATTTTTTAGCTTTTTTAACTTTATAAGTTGCTTTTTTAGCTGTTATTTTTGAAGCTACTTTAACAGGAGCTACTTTTTTCTGAGTAGTTGTTAAAACTGTTAAAACATTTTTAAGAGAACCATATGCTGAAGTTCCAACATATTTTGAGAATAATGTGATGTTTTGAGCATTCTTTAAACTGTCAGTAACATCCCACATATTATATTGGTAATTGAATTTACCACTAGTATGGTTGGAAGCATTAATTGTTTGACCATTTATTGTGTAATTAGCATCAGCACTTGAAAGTACAATACTTTCTAATTTTGCACTGTCAATATTAGGCTGTGCACCTGTATTGATAATGGTTGTTGTATTAGTTTTAGTCCAAGCCTGACCTGCATTAATCCAGTAGTTAATCACATCACTGTCACCATCATCGTATGCTAAAATTAATGCGATTAATTTAATCCTACCATCATATTTATAATAAGTGGTTGTGTTATTAGCATCAGTTCCATTTGGTAATTTAAATGTGTCTACTTTAACAGTTATGGAATTTCCACTTAAACCTTTAACAAGATTTGTAATATCATATTTAATTTGGAAATCAGAGTAACATTTAGATACATGATCATTAACAGTATATACTTTACCATCTGAAGTGCCGTTTGCAGACCATAATTGTTCACTGCCAATTAATTTTGAACCGGAACTGGTGATGAGTGTTGTATTAGCACTTAATCCACTTTCATTTTTAGCATTCATAGAGTATACGTTCACATATACTGTTGCACTTTTAATGTCTTTTGCATTTGCAGGTATATCATATTTTAGTTCACCAGTGTTTGGTTCAACACCACTATTACCGCCAGGATTTGTGGTTACAACATCAACTCCTCCAGATACAGTTCCGGATCCGTCAGCCGGTAATCCGGACATTGGTTCACCGTCACCAATGACTTCATCATTGGTATCCTGTGCAGATGCTGCACTAACACCGAGAACAATTATGAAAACCAATAAAATAGAAAAAATTAAACTCTTTCTCATAATTATATCCCCATTTAATAATTATTTTTATATTAAAAGTAAGTTAAATAATAAAATTTTATTAAATTATATTACTTAAAATACTCATAATTAATTATAAAGTAATACTATAATAAATGTTATTATTTATAAAAAACATTCCATACTTATATAAAATAATACTATACAATCAAAAAACAAGATAAAAGTAATACTAAATGATAAAATAAAGTATTACTCAACCCTCAACCATAATCAACTTACCCGTGGAAGGATCCTTATAAACCTTACCCATCTCCATATAACCAGAACCAGAATCCTTTGAAGTATCCGGAGTTTCATTAAGAACCTGACCCTCAGAAACCTCACTAACATCTGATGAAGACTGATCAACAGGTTGTTGATTTTGAGAATCCTGAAAAACAACACTCTGCATATTCCAACTAATAACCACAAAAATCAACAAACCCACAGCAATAACAAGCATTGCATCAACAAGATTAGAAGTACCCGCCATCGGATCCTCATCACCCTCAGAAAAACGCTTCTTAGATTTATCACGAACCATAAAAAACCAACCTCTTATTGATTTAACTTATCCAAAAGAGCATCTGCAAGAGCATCTAAATTAGATAAATATTCCTCATACCATCTGCGCCTAACCTTAGATACAAAATAAGCCACAGCACCAGATCCAATACCAACAACAGTAGTGTCAAATGCAACAATGATTGCATTCGCTAAAGTATTAACATCACCACCACCAAGAGCAGCAAGACCCGGACCCATAGGAATTAAAGTACCCATTAAACCTAATGTTGGACCAATACGAGTAACAACATCAGTTTTCTCAATAGTTTTTGAGAACTTATTCTCTTCAAATTCAATTAACTTCTTAGCCAAAGCATGTCTTGAATCAGCACTTAATGAACTAGAACGTAAAATCTTAATCAAAACCACTTTTTGAGACTCATAAATACTTGCATTCTTAATAATATTCTTAATCTCATCAGGAGATGCTGCATTGGAAATAGAATAAATTAATTCTTCAATAATATCAGGAGTGACTTTTTTTCTAGAAGTATACTCTGAAATCAAACCCCCAATAGCTAAAACTGCGAAAATCGCAAAAATTACTAGAAATATAATAACTGGAATCTGTAAACTCTGTGAAATCATATTTAACATTGAAGTTAAAATTTCACTTCCAGGAATTGTTACTGACATTAAATAATCACCTTTTAATTAAAATTACTTTTTCTTTTAGAAATAACTCCACCAACAAGGACAATAACGCCCATTAACACTAAAGCACCAATCAGATAATATGGAGAGGATATTGATATTGCCTCCATTGGATTTTGAATCATAGCAGTGATATTAGGTAAAAACAATGCGGATAATAAGAAGTAAATTCCTAAAAAGAACATGAAATTACCTAAAACAATAGGATATGGTTTATTAATAAATTTAACAAGATAGTTAGAAGCAAAATATGTTAAAACAATAGTTAAAACTAAAGCTCCAGCTACAACAAAACTTAAATCCATTAAACCTAAACCAACACTTGGTGCAACAAGCATAATACTCACAATTATAGATCCAAAACAACATGGACATGGAGCAACCACAGCCATGCAAGTAGCAGCAGTTGTATTTTTCTCAAATACCTTATACTCACGAATAGTGAATATGCCTGCCAAAATCATAATAACAGCCATAATCAGGAAAAATTCAAAATTATAAGTGTAAATTAAATCTGTAATCTCCTTTGTGAAAAAAGAAGAAATTTCAGTTAAAACCAAAACTCCCCCACCATAACCAACTGAAACCAACAGCAAATATTTCTTTGACATATTAGCAAGGCCTGTTGCAAGACCTAATTTAATACCGAAAATTAAAACTGCAGATAAAATCCCTACCTGCCATAAAATATTAATAGCATCCACTTTTATTCACCTATTTTTTGATTAAATAACTCATCTAAATTCTGATTATATTTTTTATCATTATCACGGAAGTATCCAACAGCAACAACCATGATTAAACATAAAATAGCTATAACCGCTATTATTGATAATCCAACTTCACTTGCTGATTGTGATGTAATCGGATTGATTTCAACTGCTTTTTTAACATCTGCCCCCTGTGATGAGGAACTTCCTGCTTGAGCTGATTGGCTGGACTGGCCGACATTTGAAAATGCCTCACCCTGACTTTCACCGTTTTGAGCCATAGCTTGTGATGAAGATGTTGAATTGGCTTTGGCATTTGCCATTGCTGTTGAACCCTGACCAGGATTTTGTGTTGATGCTTCCTGATTTGAATTTTCACTTTCAGCAGGTACATTTTGAGTATTATTTGCAAATACAGGATTTTTTGTTGCTTCATATAATTTAGGAAGTAATTGTGCTAGAATATCCGGGTTTACATATTGAACTGCCCATTGCATCATTGCAATGTTACCACAACTACAATCACAGCAGGCCACTCCATTTTGCACTGTTGCCTGTGCCCAGGTATTTGCGATATCACGTACTGTAGCATCACTTGCATCCCAGTAACCATCATGGATTGTGGTGAGCATTGTACCACTCATAGATATTAATGAATATGCATTATTTCCACTTTTTAACCATTCATTAACTCCAATTCCATATTTATCTTTATAGTAAGTATCATACACTCTGTTCCATAAGTCATTTGTAACTGCTGCAGGTCGGGTTATTTGCCAACCATGTAAGTTACTTACAAATTTATTTGACATGTAACGGGCACCACTGTATCCTTCTTGCATCATTCCTTTAATCCATTCAGGGTTATCATATCTAGAAGAGATTTCATTATACATTACTTCTTCCAATGATGAAATATATGGAGTGTTTTTATTAGCATACATTAATACATTGAATTTTGGACTTTTACCGGAAATTTCTTCAACTGTCATGGATAAACCACCCCAGTAATCAAAGAAATCATCATTATCCAATACTCCATATTGGTTTGTATTACGACTTGCAACTATTGTATCTGAATTTGATAAAGCTCTTAAAAACACTACTGGATTTGTATCTCCCCAGTAGTTTTTAGAATACATATTACCCATTCTTCCAAGGTAAAAATCAGCTAGTTCACTAGTATCATTCCATGTCCAGGACATTGACACTAATTTTGATATTCCCGCACCATAATCTCCATTTGGAGGTGCGAAAATTCTTGTTATTGCACATTCACCGGCGTATGTTGCATTATAACCTATGCTTAAATAGTATAATGTGTCTTCAATCCAATGTTGAGCTACATAATTTGTTTCAAGTGCTTCATTGGAAATTCCATAATAATTAATACTCTCCATCACTCCTTCAAGAGCTTCTATTAATTCCGGTGTCATTAACTGTTTGTTTTTCATTAATGTTGCATATGATCTTGCAAGAGCTACTCTATATGCATTATCTAAAAGTATTGCCTGTGAAGAGTATAAATCTCTAAATAAACCACTTGTAATTACACTAACATCAATTCTTTTATTCATCCATCCATCAGGTCTTGTTAAATCATCCAGTTCGATTATCTCAGGCATTGCACTTACTTTTTTACCTGTAGGGTTTCCTTCATCATCATAACCTGCACTTGAAGAATCTGTCCATATTGGTTTCATTCCAAGAAGACGAAGTACTGTTGAAACTAATGCCCCATCATCTCTTGCTGTTTCAACACACCATATTCCCATAAGGATTTTTTCTGTTGTATCATTCAAATCATTTAATGTTAAAAGTGCAAGTGTTTTTGAATAATCCCATGCTTCCATTGTTGGAAGTTCAGATGACTGGTCCTGGAACATGTTTGTTCCTGTTGGAAGTACACTTGGTTTTACAACAATTTCTCCACCTTCACCAACAGGCACGTATTTTCCATTAAGACCATTTATCATCACCTGCAGTTCGTTTTTAACACTATAATCAATTAAATCAATATATTTTTTTCCCAATTTTAAACATTCAAGGAATGTTTGTGTTTTTAAATTTGAATTCTGGGATATGCATAGATTGTAAACTGAATTTACATCATTTTTAATTAATGCTTTTATAATATCCTGAGATTTATTTAATATATTTTCACGTTGAAAAGCCTGTAGTTGTGAGTAGGATTTTGAATAATATGCTTTTGAAAGTTCAGTAAATAAATTCAACACCACTTGATTATCCAAAGTATAGTTATATGAAAGCATTGCTGAAACAGTGCTTATCAAGTCATTTTCACTCCAGCTTTGTCCTAAAGCATGAAGTCCTAATGGGTAAAGGGTTGATTGAACATCAGTTAAGAAAATATTAATCTTGTTTATCAATAAATCAGAGTTAATATTTAAAACCTCCTCCTTGCTAAGTCCCATATTAGTTGAATAATCATTTTTAATAATTAATTCACGTGCTTTTTTAATATTATCCTGATTTGGATTTTCCATTAACTTGGCAAGTTCTGTTAAATTACCATATAAATGAGTGTAGGACATTGGAGAGGTTAAATGTGAAATAATAACTGCAAAACCTCTTCTTTTAGCCTGAATTGCTTCACCTAAACCATCCACAATATAGAAGTATAATTGTGGAACATCACCTACAACTACAGAACCATAATCAGTAGCTGATAAAAGAATTTCTTTACCAGGTAACCATTCATGTGTAGCATGTCTTCCGGTGAATATCATTGCATTGGGATATTTTGTCTGCATATAATAATAAGCTGCAAGATACTGGTGAGTTGGAGCAACAGCAGTACAATGATATAAGTTTTCAATATCACTTTCCCATCCTCTTTGAGGTTCAGGTGCAATGAAAACATTACCATAAGTAAGACCTGGAATTACAAAGTAATCTTCACCATTCCTTTTAACAACCATCACATCACCAGGTGCTTCACCCCAACCATTTAAACCCTGAATATTTAAACTTTGGAATTCTTTGAAATATTGGAGGAATTGATTATAATAATTGGGATTTTTAGTTAAAGTGTATTGTTTTAAAGTATTAACAATATTTGTAAGAACAGTTTTTGATTTATCAATGTTTTCACTTGGAAGTAAAGCTACAACCTGATTGAACCAATCATCAATTGTATCACCTATTGTTACAGTATAATTTAACTCAACTGCTCTTTTTGACAATTCCCCTATATATGCAACTGGTCCTTTAGAAACCTGTATTTTAACAATTTCATCAAGTGAATTATACCATTTTGTATACTCTTTAACAGACAGTAAAACAACACCAGGTTGATTAGCTAATTTTTCAAGTTCCCCTGGAGCCCAGTTTGCCACATTAATACCAGTTTTTAACATTAAATTTTCAAGTTCCCCTACACTTGAAGGTAATGTTCCAACATTATAACCTTCTTTTTTTAAGGTTTTAAGAATATTATAAATACTTGTTATTGTATCAAGATAACTGGATCCGATATTCTGTTTTCCAGGAGGATAATTATAATATATTATTGAAATCAATTTGTCTTTGTTGGAAGTGTATTTTAAATCAACCCATGAATCAATCCTATCAGTTAAAAGATTAATATTTCTTTCATGAGGAATATAAGTAACAATACTAGCTCCGGTGAGATTGGAAATATAACTGGACTGACCACCTACAAATGTTGCATCAATTATCCCCTGGGTTTCAGCAATTGTAATATGCCACCATTTATCACTTTTTTCTGTTGTAAGACCTGTTGAACCTAATTCCCACATTTCATTTGAAACATAATCAGAATGCACTGCTCTGAAAACCGGCACACCGATTTTTTCAAAGAATTCTGTTGCTTTTGTGAAATTTTCACCACCAACTCCATAAGCAACCATAGAAACAATAGCATCAACATAGGAATCATATTTACTGGGATTGTTTAAGAATCCTTTAATATCAGACCCTGCACTTGTCCATGATTCAACCATAACTTTTAACTGTTCAGCAGACCCTCCTGCTGCAAAAACAGGAATCACATTATATCCTTTAGCTTCTAATGATTGAATAATTGAATATGTTGGATGGAGTTGCTGCGAGGATACATACATTGTACTTTCAAGAATACCAATTGTTCTTTTGTTAGAGGATTTGAAAAATATTTGTTTATATTCTTCAAGAGTATACCATCTATCACGATAAATTCCATAATTTTTAGTTCCTGTGAATGTTGGTTGAGCATAATTAATATTATATCCTAATAAATTAAGTGTGTATAATATCTGATTTTTAATGTTTTCTTTATCATTGAGGTTTTTGTATAATACTAGTTTATTGAATATTTCACCGAATTTATTCCCGTTGTTTGTGATATATTTGTTAACTTCTTCATAGGAGCTTCCTCTTTTTGTATTTTTAAAGTAATCTATTATTTCATTGTTTGTTAGTGAAGAGAATATTTTGTTATGATTAATGGTATTGTTTTTAATTAAATTTAGAGATGATGATTCTGAGTTTAAATTACCTGATGGAGATTCAAGTATTAGGAATAATTTTTTATCTGATAATTCAGGGTATTTACCTAATAAATTTGTTAAAACTGAATCAACATCTGTACTTATCCATTCTCCAATGAAAGCGTCAGATTGAGTGAATAATGAATGAAGTTGTTTTTCACCCATGTTTTTTATTTGATCACCGTTTCTTGCTATTATATTATAATGTGATATTTTACCTTCATTATTCAGTTCTTTTGCTGCGGAGTCAACTATATTGGTTCCTGGATTATCTGATATGATAAATATTGTTTGAGTTTGAGTTGATTGTTCATTTAATACTGTTTCATTTTGTGTTTGATTAATATCACTTGCAAAACAAGTTTGTGTGAATATAAAAAATGAAATGATTAATAATATTAAAAATAAGTATTTATTGTTACACATAATTCTTCACATCTTTCAAAGTTTAGCCTTTATTATTATATTAATAATATTAAATAATAAATATAACTATTAAAGTATTACTAAAAGTATTAAAAACATCAAAAAAGTATTACTCGCAAAATATTTATTAAACAATAAAAATAAAATTAGATTATTATAACAACTAGGGGAAAACAATGAAATTCGGAACAGGTATTGTAAAAAAATATTCAAGAGAATACAATAGAACACTAAAAAACGGACAAAAAAAGAAATACACCACACAACAAATCCAAATAACAATACCAAAAAACAAAGACATCTACGAAAACAAAGAAGAAGTACTAATCATCCCAAACTCAGAAATCCCAGAATTTGAAGACAGAGAAGAAGAAAACCAAACCCTAAAAGTCGCAAACTACCTCTACGTAAAAGAAATGGAAAAACTACAAAACAAACTTAAAAACAACACAAACAACCCCGAACAAGAAAAAGAAATAGAAACACTGAAAAACACAATAATAGAAATAGAAGAAAAATACAAATCACAACAACAAAACAACCTTGAAAACCTAAAATATGAAAATAAACTAATAAAAAACAAACAAACACAACTACAAACCGAACTGGAAACAATAACAACTCAGAAAAACGAAATAAACAATGAAAACAAAACACTAAAAACCGAATTGGAAACTATAAAAAACAAACACGAAAAACTAATCACAGAAAACGAAAACCTCAAAACAAAACAAGCCAATATAAAAACCGAAAACGAAAATATAAAAAACAAATACACCAATATCAAACAGGAAAATAAAAACCTGAAAAACAACTTCTCCGAATTAAAAGAAGAACATGCAAGTATTCGTGGAAGCTACAATAAAATCTCAACAAAATACGATGCACTAAAACAGGAAAATCTTAACACAAAAACAAGTTACGCAGAACTATATGAAATCAACGAAAATTTAGAAAATGACTATGATTCCCTGTTAAATGAATATAATGATTTAGTTGATAAATTCAATGATCTGCAAGATGAATTATATGCAATGAAAACAACACAAATACGTGATGATTATATAGTAAGTAAAGTTAAAAGTTTTATATTGAATAAATCTTAAAGAGTTTTATAATCATCCTGAAACTCAGGATTCCATCTTTTAAGACCAGGGATAAACATTGCAGTTATACCTGTTGCCTGGGTTTCAGCAAGTCTAGGATTTTTATCCATCATTTCTTTTGTTTTTCTAATAATCATTTCTTCCAATGTAATATCCGGTTCTGTGTATTCACCATTCTGATAGCAGTCTTTACAGAATTCAGGGTTTAAACTACCATCTTTATTAGTACCGTAATCTTCTTTTACTATTGGTTGTCCGCAAGAATTACAAAATCCCATGTTAAAAACCTTTATAAAAAAAATAGTTATTGTAAATTAGATTTTTTAATCTAATTTACTCTTTTACTTCAATGTTTTCATCTTCATCCATTGCAAGTCTCATGTTATCTGGATCTGGATCGAAATGTTCTAAGAAGTCTTGTGCAGCTCTTCTAACATCTCTTGAACCAATAATGTATCTTCCTGCAATAATTACATTTGCACCTTTTTCAATTGCTTCTTCAACATTATTTGGTTTGATTCCTCCAGCTACAGCTACGAGACCTTTATCACCGAGGATTTGTTTAATATCTTTAATATTACCCCATTCGGTCATGTCACCTACATCTTCACCATGTTCTGATTTATAGGATTCCATGTCCACGTTTCTGTGTAATAAAACAATATCTGGTTTTAAATCATCTGGAAGTAAGGATAATTTTTCTTCAAATCCTTTAACATTCATCATGTCAAGAATAGAGTATATTCCTTGTTTTTGGGTTTCATGAATTGCTTTTGCAATTGATTCTATGGTTCCAAGTCCTGAGATTGCAACAGCATCTGCTGTTTCATCTGCAGCCATTTTAACTTCTACACGACCTACGTCTAATGTTTTTAAATCTGCAATAATGAATGCATCAGGTCTTAATTGACGGATTTTACCGATAATTCCAACACCGAATTTTTTAACAAGTGGTGTACCTGCTTCTAATAGTATTCTGTCATTATCAGGTAATTCTGATATGATTCTTTCCATTGCTGCTTCATTATCAAGGTCAAGTGCAACTTGTAAGTATGGTGGAGACCAGAGTTTTTTGACTTTGAATCCCATGATTGGGTGAGTTCCACGGTCTTTTTCTGCAAGTACTTTGTCAATGTCTGGGTATCCTTCCATTGCTCTTCTGATAGCTAGTTTTGTAGCACCATAGTTGTATTGGTAGATTTTACGATAATCTTTTGCTGATGGATCTATGAATACACTTACATTTATTACAATGTCTTCCACAATTTCTTTTGGAATGTATCCGTCTTCCACTGCATCTGCTACTGCTCTTGCAACAGCAGTTTGTGCTGGTCCAAATATTTTACTTGCATCTTCTAAATCACCAACAGTTACTTTTGGAATGATTAAAGTTGCTGGTTTTGTCATTAAGTTAGGTCTGATTACACTTGTTAGTGGAGTGTGGCCTATTGATAGATTTGATAAACCATTTGCGAATGCTTGACCTACTGGCCCTTGTTTATCTCCTATTAGTAAATCAATATGTGCTAATTCTGGGCCGTCTCCTATAAGAGCTTCTCCAATTTTATACATTGAGTCCATTAAATTTTCCTCCATTTATTATATATGAATTTTTTTTGTTAAAATAATTATTGGAAATTAATCCTTCTTGAAATATCTTTTGGTAAAGGTAATTTTCTGAATGGTTTACCTTGATTTTTAGTTTTGATTTCTGTGATTAATTCATCTACTGTCATATCAATTTTTTCTCCGGTTTCACGTACTGTGACTTGGAATTTACCGGATTCCATTTCTTTATCTCCTACTACGAAGATGTATGGTATCCATTCTTTTGATGCATTACGGATTTTTTTACCTATACTTTCATCTCTGTTATCTATGTCTACACGGATGTTTTCGTTGTTGATTTTTGTGTATAGTTGTTCTGCGTATTCTTTGTGGTTTTCGCTGACTGTTATTATTCTTGCTTGTATTGGGCTTAGCCATGTTGGTAGCATTGGTGAGCGTTCGTTGATTTCTAGTGCTGTTTTTTCAAGCATTGCACATAGCACTCTTTCTATACTTCCTGTTGGTGAGCAGTGTAGGATTGTTGGGTTGTGTTGTTCTCCATCTTCTCCTAAGTATGTGATTCCAAATCTTTTTCCACTTTCAACATCTATTTGGACTGTTGGGTTTTCTATTGGTCTTCCTAATGCATCTATGTTTGCCAAGTCGATTTTACATACCCAGTAGTGGTGTCTTTCCGGTAGGATTTCAAGTAGGATTGGTTTTTGGAATTTTTCTGCTATTTGATACATCCATTCTTCGTTGTCTTCGAAGAAGTCTTGTGTTGCTCTGAATATTACTTCAAAGTCGAGGTTTAGGTCTTTTCCTGTTTGCATACACATTTCTGTTTGGTTTTCAAATTCTTCTAGTGATGCCGGTACATCTGCGCAGAATGAGTGGCAATCTGGCATTGTGAATGCTCTTAGTCTTTTAAGTCCTACTACTTCTCCTTTTTTCTCGAATCTGAAGCTATATGTGGATAGTTCGTATATTTTTGCTGGGAGGTTTTTCCAGGTTAGGTATGAGTCTGCCATTATTCTGAATGCTCCAAAACAGCATGCGAATCTGAGCATTAGGTTCTTTTTGGTGTCTGTTCTGTATTGTCTTTCACCGAATTTGTATGCGTGTTGGTATATTGCTTCGTTGTCGAGGTCGTAGAATATTGGTGTTTCTACTGGCATTGCTCCTCTGTCTACTGTTAGGTTGTATACGTAGTCTGCGAGGAGGTCTCTTATTAAGCGTCCTTTTGGGTACCATCTTAAGTTTCCTACATCTGATGCTGGTTCGTAGTCGCAGATTTCTTTTTCTCTCATTAGTTTGACGTGTGGTGGTTCTCCTTCGTCGGATGCTCCGCAGCCGAGTTCGTAGTCTACTAGTTGTTTGAATGCTTTGTTTGTGAAGTTGAAGTCTTGTATTTGTGTGATTTTGTTTCCTTCGAGTATTTGCCATTTTGATGGTTTTCTTTCGATTTTTGTTTCTTCTTCTTCGGCTGTGATTGTTCTTGATAGTTCGCTTAGCGGATGTCCTTTACAGGATATTTCAAATGCTTTGTACCATCCGAAAGGTACTCTTTTAACTGTTAAGTTTTCATTTAAAAGTGCTTGTTCTGCGTCTTTTAGGATTTGAACTGCTACTTTTGGTGAGCTTAATGATGAAGATAAGTGTGCATATGGGTATAGTATTATGTTTTCTGCTTTTACTTGATCATTAGCTTTTATTACTTCCTTAACTAAGTTTTTTACAATACCTTCTGGATTATTTTCATCGTCTTTTTCAACAGCTGTAAATACCACTAGAGAATCGTCGAATGAGCCTTGTTTTTTTGCTTCTTCGATTTCTTCGGCTACAGGTGTTTTGTTTTTTACATTATAGTTTAAATAATCAGAATGAATAAGAAGTATTCTCATTTAATCACCAATTTATTATTGTTTTAATTTTTGGTTTTAATATTATATAAAAATAATTATATGTTTAATATTCCATTTGGTGAGGCGGTGGTTTGTGCCATTTAACAGATTTTATATTTAATTAAATTGATAGGAATTATTATTAGTATTTGAATTATGAATCATATATTTGTTTTAGTTGAATGGTGTGATGTATTTTGATTCAATTGATGGTGTGATATTTATATGTGAAAATAAAAAAAGTAATAGAGATTGGAAAAATCTCTATATTTATTTAATTTTTAACTTATTAGATGCACTATCCTTATCATAAGTAGCAGTGTATGTGTATTTTTTACCTTTCTTAAGTTTTTTAACCATGGATTTTTTAACTTTCCAAGTAGCAACACCTTTGCTATTAGTTTTAATCTTATAAGATTTCTTATTAAACTTAACAACAATTATTTTACCCCTTTGGACTTTACCATTAACATTAAGTAAGGAAATTTTCACTTTAGTAGTTTTCTTAGATTTTTTAACCTTCTTAGATGGTGCTTTAACAATATTATTTATTGAAACAAAATTGGTAACTGTATCACCATTATAACTAGCAACAAGAGTATACCTTCCAATTTTAATATTAGTATTAATATTGAATGTAGCTAAACCATCATCATTGGTTTTAATATGATAAGTTACACCATTAAAGACGATTGTAACAATTTCAGCAGCACCTACAGGTTGACCGTTTTTAGTTAAAATAACCTGATATGAAGCTGATCCAGTGTATAGAACAGAAACATCTTTATTATTAGTGATTTTGTAAACAGGAGCTGAAATATTAATACTGGTGGTTTTAATCACATAACCATAATTAGCATCACCAGAATAAATTACTGTTACATTATGACTGCCTTCAGATAAAGGATCAACAGTAATACTTGCAGAACCATTTACAAGAGGTTGTGTATATTTAGTTCCATCAATATCAACTTCAAATGTACCAGTAGCATTTTCTAAATTAATACTGAAAGTAGGAGTATCAGAAGTACTATTTGTAGGGATTGTGAATGCTGATTCAGGTACATTATCTTCAACAGTTACTTTAGCAGTTGTAGTAATTACATCAAATTTATCATCACCAGAATAAGTGATAACAGCAGTGTAATTTCCAGCAGTTAAGTTTGAAGGAAGAACAACTCTAGCACTACCATTAACAAGAACAGCAGAAGAGACAGTTCCATTTAAGTTAACTGTTAAATTACCAGTAGCATCAGCAGGTAATGTAATGGTAATTACTGGAATAGTTATGTTAATTACTTCACTAGCAGGATATACTACTTTAGATACTGTGAATATAACTTTAGTAGTGTTATCTAAGTATTCACTATCATCAGTGAAGTATACACTAGCAATATAAGTGTTTGCAGCTAAGTTTTTAATAACAGCAGAACCTTTACCATTATTAATTGTTACATTATAAACCACATCATTTAAAACAACATATACTCTACCATTAGTGTAAGTAGGTACTGTTACAGTAACATTAACCTCCTGACCAACAGTAACATTATCTGCACTTGCATATAATTCACTTGGAGCTTTAGCTACAGTAATAGCTTTAACAACAGTTTTTTGAGCATATATATCATCACCATAGGATACACTAATATTATGTTTTCCAGCACTGAATTTATCCGCAGGAACAACAACACTAGCAGTACCGTTAATAACAGGTGATTCAACAACAGTTACATCATCAATTTTAACAACTACATTTCCATTAGCATCCATTGGTAATGTTACGTTAAAGGATAATTCTTCACCTAAATTAATTTCATCAATTGTAATGTTTACATCGAATGTGTAATTTTCAACACCACCAGCTGTGAAGTTAATATTACCAATTACTGGTTCAAAGTAAGCATTACCTTTAAATACTGCAGCGATAAAGTGAATTCCTTTAGTTACATTATCAGCAGGAATTACATATGTTCCAATACCATCTGTAACATTCACATTATCCTCATTACCGTCAATGAGAATTTGGATTTCATCAGTTACCCCTGGAAGAAGGATTGTTACAGTTACAGATTGTCCGACAATAGCTTCACCAGTTGTTATTGTGAATTCTGTTATGTTTTTAGTTGCATTGAATGTTGCATTAGCTTTAAGAGGTTTAAAGTATTCATCACCAGGATAAGCTACATTAATAATATTTTTACCAAATATCATTTCATTTGCTTTGATTGTAATTGTTGCAACACCATTCACTAATTCAGCAGTTTTACTTTCACCATTGTTTACATTGTATGTGATATTTCCAGTTGCATTTTCAATAGTTACAATAACAGTATTATCATTACCATATACGGTGTTATTCACATCAATAGTGATTTGAGCGGTTTGTGAAAGAATAGTGAAGTAAACATCATCAGTTTCACTTTCATTGAATGATTCACTACCACCATAAACTGTACTAACAGAATAATATCCTGGAGCTAAATCATTTAAAGATAATGTTCCCACACTATCATGGATGAAAACAGGATATACAGTGTCATTTACAGTTACATAGATAATAGCATCCATGTCATCTCCTTCAGCAGTTAATGTGAAATTAAGTTTGACATCACCATAATCATAATTTTCCTCTACAAATGGAGTTAAAACAGTAGCGATTTTAACATAAAGAATTTCTGAATTATAAGCAAGTTCATAATTATTACTTTCAAATACAGCTAAAATATTATATACTCCAACATTTAAATCAGAAATATTAATATTACCTTTACCGTTTACGATAGTAACTTCTTTTTCACCAACACCAGATATGATGAGTTTAACTTTACCAGATACGTTAATATCATTTCTTGAATCAATTACTTCACAGAAAATAGTTGCATTTTCACCACGAATTATATTATCAACATTAACATATAATGCTGCTTGTGCTTTAGCAACTGTGAAGTTAACATCTTTAGTATCACCATAATATTTATCATTATTATCATATGATACCATTGCAGTATATTCACCAGCATCTAATCCAGTGATAACACCAGTTCCTTCAGTGCCATTGAATGAGATTGTAATTTCGTGTTCATCATCAACATATATTGTGTAGTTACCAGGAGTACCAGTGATTGTTACAACAGCTTCCGGATAAGTTCCACTTATAACAACACTGTAAATTGGACTGGATTTGTAATCGAAATTATACTCAATAGGAGTTAATTCGTAATTAGTATTGTTAATTGTAATTACAGCATCATAATTACCGCATGGAAGGTTTACAATTTTACTTCCAACACCATCAACTACATCAATAGCGTATTTATTGCCTTCAATATCAACAATATATGTATCATCAACTGGAGATTTAATAGTAATGTTTAAACCTTCATCATAATTACCGTTAAAGGAGAAATCAATATCAGAAGCGTTGATAACATTTGTAATTACTTTAAATGAGAATTTAGCTGAAGATTGATTATAGATACCTTCTCCATCATAAACAACATTCATTGTGTAATTACCAACATCAGGTTGATTATCAATTGTTAATATTCCAACTCCATCAACAACAAGAACCTCAATTCCTTCAACATAAACAATACCTGTTAAACCTTTACCTTCACTATCTGTTAAATGAATTGTAACATCAATAACTTCATTATATTTAGCATCAGGAACCGGATCAACAGTTAAAATAGTTTTATCTCTTACAGTTAAAATATCAGAATCATAATCCACATTATAATTATTACTTTCAAATATGGCCATGATATAATATACTCCAGGATTTAAATCAGGAATAGTAATATTACCTTTACGATTTACAATATCAACTTCATCTTCAGAATAACCTTGGATGATGAATTTAACTTTACCGGACACTGGGAAAGTAGGGTCAACTACATCATATACTTGGAAGTAAACCATTGCATTTTCACCATAAGTTATATCATGAGGATAAATATATAAAGCTGCATTTAATTTGTCAACAGTGAAATTAACATCTTTAGTATCACCATAATATTCATCATTATTATCATAGGATACCATTGCAGTGTATTCACCAGCATCTAATCCAGTGATAACACCAGTTCCTTCAGTACCGTTAAATGATATGGTGATTTCGTGTTCATCATCAACATATACTGTGTAATTACCAGGAGTACCAGTTATTACTACAATTACTTCCCTATAATTTCCCTCAATTACTACATTGTAAACTGGAGTGGATTTGTAATCGAAATTATATTCAATAGGAGTTAATTCGTAATTAGTATTGTTAATTGTAATTACAGCATCATAATTACCACGTGGAAGATTTACAACTTTACTTCCAACACCATTAAATACGTCAACAGCATAATCTGTACCATTAATATTAACAATGTATGTTTCATCAGCTGGAGATTTAATAGTAATGTTTAAACCTTCATCATAATTACCATTAAATGAATAATCAATATCTTGAGGATCAAGAACATTTGTAATTACTTTAAATGAGAAATTAGCTGAAGATTGATTATAGATACTGTCTCCCGCATAAACAACATTTAGAGTGTAATTATCTACATCAGGTTGATTATCAATTGTTAATATTCCAACACCATCTACAACATGAACGCTGATTCCTTCAACATCAACAGTACCGGTTAATCCTGTACCGTCGCTGTCGGTTAAATGAATTGTAACATTAATAATTTCATCATATTTAGCATCAGGAACAGGGTCAACTGTTAGGATGGTGGTTTCTTTTACATATAAAATATCGGAATCATAAGCAGTATTATAATATGGGTGAGTGTCGAATATTGCGAATATTGGGTAAACATTTACAGGTAAGTTTTTAATTGTGAGATTACCAATACCATTTACTACATCAACATTGTAGATTTTATTATTCACATTTATTTTAACAGTTGCATTTAAATCTGTGTTATTAATACCGAGTAATAATATGTCGATAACTGCATCTTCACCTTTAACAATTTTATCACCAAGAATTATTAATGTAGCATTGAATTTTTCTTCTATTACAATTTGACCAGTTGTGACATCTGCATCGATTTCTGTTTCATTAACACTGACAATTATAATACCTGGGTGAGTAGGAGTATATTGTGCTTCGTATAATTTATTTTGAGCATTATAAATTGCCATGGTAGGGTTTTCACCATCAAATAGGAAGTATACATTATCACAGTCAATAATATTACCATTATCATCTGTAACATTAGCTGTTACTGTTACTGGTACATTGTATTTACCTGCAACACTTCCTCCTTCAAGAATAACAATATTGATTTTTGAAGCAACTTCTCCATTACTTATGATTTCTGCTTTATCAGATATTACTTTGTTTTTGGATAAGGTTAAATTACCTTCGTTGTAAACTGCATTACCATATGCAGCAGCATTGTTTTCAAATTGACATCCAGTTAAATCAAGACTTGATCCTTCTACAGCAACAATTGCCCCACCTAGTTCACCTGCAGTGTTGGAGGTGAAGTTGGAGTTTTCAATAACAATATTAGTTGGAACATTTGATCTTGTAGTACCTGATCTGGATATTTCAACAGCTCCACCGCTTGCTGAAGCATAGTTATTTTCAAATAAACAGCCTTCAATATTTAGACTTGCATCTTCAATAGAAATAGCACTACCACCAGGGCTTGCACCGTCTTTAGCATTATTGTTTTTAAAGGTACAGTTTACAATTACTCCTGGAGTAGGGTTCCATGGAATAACAATTGCTCCACCTGCAGCAGTGTATCCGGTAGATCCAATACCTGTAGCTAAGTTATTTATGAATTGACTGTTTGAAACAGTGTAATCTACTGCACCCCAACCAATGTACATAGCTCCACCATCATAAGCAACATTATCTGTGAAATTACAATTATCAACAGTTAAACTAGGATTGCTTGTACTAGTTAAAGGTAATGCTGTTATAGCTCCACCATAACAACCGCTGTTGTTATAGAAGTTTGAATTTTCAATTGTTGCAGTACCTGAAGTGAATACAATACCATCAATTAAATCTCCTTTTGTATCAGGATTTCTCAATACGAGATTTTTAAGGTTATCTTTGAATAATGAATTGTTAACATATAATGTTCCATCATTATTATAAATAGCTGCTCCACCATGGTCTTTGTTTTTAGCACGGTAAGTTATATCATTACTGTCAAATGTACATCCATCTACATCAACAGTACCTTCACTGTAAATTGCACCGCCTCTGTATTTAGCAGTGTTATTGTTAAATATGACATTTTTTGCATTGAATGTAGTGCCTGCACTTACATAAACTGCCGCACCATAATTAGCATTACTGTTTTTTAAGTTATTAGTATCTAATGTTAAACTAGCACCATCTATTAATTTGAAAATTCTACCACTATTACTTGCATCGATATAGTTATTTTTATTTCCTTTAAGAGTTATGTTTTTATTAATAATTATACCCTCAGTAAATGCAGTTTTTTCAGATTCTGATTTAGTAACTTTAGCATTTCCAATGTTAAGTACACCACCATCAACTAATGAAATTAAATTATTTAATTCAGTAAAGTTATGTGCAATATTAGTAACAGTACCTTTGTTTATAATAGGATATTGATTACCGTCACCAACTATATTTCCACTAAATGTTAAAGTGCAATCTTCATCTACGGTGAATACAGGACCATTATTAGATGTTATAGTATATCCTCCTGTATTGATAGATACTTTTTTATTAATTTGAATACCATTAGCAAAAGTATCATATTCACTAGCCTGTTTAGTAATATCATTAGTTAAATAAATTGTACCTGTAGCAGTATCTATTATATTCTGTAGAGAAGTGAAACTGGTAACATCATAGTAAACTGGACCACCTGATGTTTTTGGAATTTCACCGTCACCACTTATATGTATATCAAAACCACTAACATCTGCACCATCATTATCATAATGATTATTAGAAACAGTTAATGGTCCGTCTCTAGTATAAATAGTAGTGTTTGTGAATGATGAATCACTAATAGTTCCTTCTCCTGTCATATATATTGGATTTAAACGTGAAGTATTATTAACAAAAACAGATCCAGTTATATCTATTGAATCAGATTGAATTGCTCCACCTGATCCTCCACGAGTATTATTATTACCATTATATGATTCAGAATATTCTTCTTTAGCAGTGTTGTTGATAAAAGTACAAATTGTTACCTGAGTAGTGGATCCTGAAATAGCACCACCTATTGATGCACTGTTATCTTTAAAAATACATTCTGATATTGTGGATTCACTATTTGATTCCTGTGCACATATAGCTCCACCATTAGCAACGTTAGATGCTGAAGAACCTGTACCTCTAGCCATGTTTCCTGTGAAATTGGAAGTGGTTATAGTATAATTTTTACCAGTAAAATCAATAGCTCCACCATTAAATGCAAAGTTATTTTCAAAAACAGAACCTGAAACTTTTAACACACCATTATCTCCAGCGCTTAAAATAGCTCCACCATAAGCACCTTTATTGTTTGCAAAATAAGAATCTGTTACAGTTAAAACACCATTATCACTTGTTACCGCAGCATTAATTAAATCTCCTTTGTAAGCAGTTTTAGTTCCTCCACGGTGTTTTATGGTTTTTACATTATTTGTTACATTACAATGAGATATTAAAACTGTTCCTTGTTCACTATATATTGCAGCACCACCATTACCACTACTACGATTTGTTATGTTATTATTATCAAATGTGGAACCGGTTATTGATAAATAAGTATTATTATTATATATTGCTCCGCCGAAATTTGTGGCGGTGTTGTTTATGAATTTTGAGTTTGTAATGGTTAATATTCCATTATTATAAATAGCTCCACCATTTGTATTTTTACCATTAATCAAGGTGATGTTTTGTAGTGCTACTATTACACCTTCTTTAATATTAAATATTCCACCTGCGTTATTTCCGTCAATGGTAAATCCTTTACCATCAATTTCAATATCATCTTCAATTAGCACTGCGCCTTCACTTCCAACTCTTGTATAATTAGATGTTAAAATGACTTTTCCTGCTTGAGGATTGTTGATTGCAGTTTGAAGATCGGCGAAATTGCCTCCTCCAGTAGTCAATGCATCAGTATTATCAGTTGATGTTAGATTAACATCATCTGTAGCTTGTGCAAATGACTCTGAAGTTACATTTGCTTCTGCTGCGCTTACAGCAGAAGTTGCCAATATTACTACCATTATAAGCAGTAATATCAATATATTTATTTTCTTCATATACACAGCCTCATTTTAATTGTTTGATTTAATCCGAAATATTGATAATTTATAGGATTAATCGATATATATTTAAATAAAACATATTATATAAATTATTCTAAATAATTTTCAAACAAACCCCTAAAAAAACAATGAGAATTTATAATAAAACATAAATATTAATATGAAAATTAAACAAATGGAATTAATTATAAATAAAAACTAAACATGATATAAATTTAAAAAAATGTAAAAAATTCAAAAAAAGAATGTTAAAAAAAAACACATAATCAATTAACATTTAATTCAACACTAAAACACAATAAAATAACATTACTAAAACAAATAGTGAAAACATGAATATAATAAAAATAAATCTATAAAAAAAGAGCAAAAAAATAATCAACACTCAATATTAATTGAATTGAAATTATTAAACAAATAATAATTCCAATAACAACTAATATCTTAACAACTTTTTCATACTATTTTTGAGTCATCCAAGATAACTCAATATTTATTATGCAACATAGTAGTATATAAATCTATTTATTATCAATACCTGAAAAAATACTACAAAATTAATATACCTATAATATATAATAATATATTATGAGAATTATTTTAGCAGGAACCGGCAGTGCAGTTGGAAAAACCACAATCGCCACCGGAATAATGAAAGCATTAAGTGAAAAATATAATGTTCAACCATTTAAAGTTGGACCCGATTATATTGATCCCTCATACCATACACTAGCAACAAACAACACTTCAAGAAATCTGGATTCATTTTTCATGAAAAAAGGACAGATAAGAGACTCATATTTAAAAGCAATGCAAGATAAAGACATTGCTGTTATTGAAGGCGTTAGAGGATTATATGAAGGAATTGACCCTATAAATGATATTGGAAGCACAGCCAGTGTTGCAAAAGCATTGAAAGCACCAGTAATACTGATTATAAATTCCAGAAGTCTTGTTAAAAGTGCAGCAGCATTAGTTCTTGGATTTAAAAGTCTAGATCCTGAAATTAACATTGCCGGAGTAATTCTTAATAAAGTGAAAAACAAAGCACATTACGAGAAAACCAAAAAATCAATAGAAGAAATAACAAAAACCGAAGTAATCGGTGGAATAATACGTGATGATAATATTTCAATCGAACAAAGACATTTAGGTCTTGTACCCGCACGTGAAAGAGAAACATCAATTAAATTCATAGATATCTGGTCAAAAACAATACAGGAATCAATTGACCTGGACAGACTGGTTGAAATAGCAAAAACCGCACCTAAAATCAACAGTGAACTAATACCAATATGGAATAAAACAAATAAAAACCCTGTTAAAATATCCGTAGCATATGATGAAGTTTTCAATTTTTATTATAAAGAAAACATTGAAGCACTTGAAGCAAATAATGCTAAAATAGAATATTTCTCACCATTAAATGATGAAAACTTACCCGATTGTGACGCATTATATATTGGTGGAGGATACCCGGAATTATTCTCAAAAGAATTATCATCAAACACACAAATGCTTAAAGATATTAAAAAATTCCATGAAGAATCAAAACCTATTTTCGCAGAATGCGGAGGTTTAATGTACCTTATGAACTCTATTCATGATGATAAAGTAGTTGATGTTTATCCTTACAAAGCAGTTTTAACCGATAAAGTACAGGCATTAAAATATACTGTTGCTGAAGTTTTAAAAGATAATATTATTTCAAAAAAAGGAGATATATTTCATGGTCATGAATTCCACTATTCAAAAGTTATAGTTAATGATTTGAAAAATGATTTAGCATTTAAAATAACTCGTGGAAAAGGATCATATAATAATATGGACGGATTCATGGAAAAAAACACTCTTGCAAGTTATGTTCACACACATGTTGCAGCAATGCCTGATTTCGCAGGTAATTTCACAACTTCAGCATATGAACTGAGAGATTGAAAAAATATGGAGAAATATGATTTATTCACCCCCACAATAGTAATAGTAGCAATACTTATTTTTCTTTTAATGGGATATGTAGGTTCATTTAATTATCGATTTGAAAATCCTTTAAGCAGAGAAGTTATTTTAACAATAATTTCTGCCTGCATCATATTCCTCACAGGATATCTTATCATAAATTATAAAATAAACATTAAAACAAGAGAAATTAATTTTTTAAGTGAAAAATTACTTTTAACATTAACCGTTATTGCTTTAATTTTACAAGTAATTAATCTGATTTTACTAGGAGGAATTCCGCTTTTCAACTCCACACTTAAATCAAATGCAACAACAAACCTCTGGAGAGTTGCATATCCATTATTTTTAATCACATTGAACTTTTTACTTGCCAAATATTATAATAGAAAATATTTAATTCTAATTCTGCTTGGATCATTAATATTTGGCATGAACGGTTACAGGACTTCAGTTTTAGGGATTCTTGGAAGTTCATTTATAACATTATATTATTTGAACCGGATTTCAAGAAGAATTGGAGCGGTTTTTATTATTATAATTATTATTGTAATTGCTGGTGTGGGACATATTGCTTCACAGTCAATTACAACACAGCATTGGACTTTAAATCCATTGGAATTAATATTTTACCGTGCGAGATTTACTTTAGAGGTGTTTGAGAAAATAATACCATTAGCCGGAACCACTCATGGGAAAATATTATCAATGATATTTTCCTCAAAAAGTCCCAGGACATTTATCGGAGAATATGTTCTTAATTATAATGTGTGTTTAACATCAACATTATTCGGTCCGGTAATGCTTGATTTCGGTTATGTTGGTTTAACTGTTCAGATGTTTTTTATGGGTGTTTTTTTAGGATTATTAGATAAAGTGAAAAAAGATTTGGGAATTGGAATTTATAGTATGATTTTAACACATACAATTATTTGGATTGAAACAGGTCCTACGGACATTATGATTTGGTTTTTATATTTTATTGGATTGATTTATTTGATAGTGATGGTTAAAGGAAGGGAGAATATTTCCCTGATTTAAACAAATATTAAAATAATTAATATTATTAGTGAAATGAAGAATATGAATGTTCCTTTCACGATGAAATCTGCATTTCTATCTGTGTATAGGGATAAACCATAGGATAATAAAAGTGCAACAAACATTTCTATTAGTCCTGTGAATCCTGTTTCTAGTTTAAATAAACCCCCTGCTATGATTGAAATTAAGTATGAGAGCACTACAACGAGTAATATTAAAACAATTGGATTTTTTATTAATGTGAATATTGAAGGATTTATTGTGAAGCCTCTTGGTCTTGCATCATAATTATAAAGGTTGGTTTGACCATATGGGTCTCTTGTTTGCGGATAACCTCTGTTTAAAAATCCTAGTCCATTGACTCTTGGTTCATCAACTTGTCTGTATAAAGTATTTTTGTATACTCCTGGATTTGCATCTCTTCTTTGCATGATATATTCCATGTCTGATGCGTCATATGCATATTCTGGGTATTCTTCTTCAATATATTGGGATGCTCCTCCGTCATATGGAGTGTTGTCTAATGTGGTTTGATTGGTTCTGTCTTGGTATTTTTTTGCAAGTTCAAGTAAACCGTCACGATCAACTAGTTTGATGTTTTTTCTAAGTGCATAGTTTTTTGCTTGTTCAGAGAAATATGCGGAAGTCACTATAGTTGCTTTTGAAGCTTTTAAACTATCTTGAAGAGATTCCATTTCTCTTAAAATATCAACACCAAGTTGTGATTCTTTATCTGAATTATCACATACTACAACTACCCCAAAATCCCCAATTGTTGTAGGTAGAATAGCATAAATATCAATAACTTTTTTAGAGGTTTTAAAATACTTATAAACTTTAAAACCTGAGTCCTCCATTACCTTTGCTATAAAATTAATCAATTGTGGTTTTTCCAAGTTTCCACCCGCATGTGTTTTTTTATTACTATTAGTATAATTTATATAATGAAATTATTATTAAACTTTTGTATAGTACAAAAAATATGACAAAAATGTGAGTAAAAAATAATTAACGATAATTCAATGATTTCAAATTATCCTTCTCATGAACCTTTAAATTCCTCGTATACTCATCAAACTCCCCTTCAAAACACAAACGTTGAGGATGAGGAGTTAAAATATTAACAAAATCAAGTCTACGATACTGTTTTTCCAATAAATTACCTAATTTACCATTATACGCCCTTGTCAAATCATTAACAGGCCTTTTACCCACAACAAAAAATTTAATTGTACATAAATCACTTTGAAAAAAATTATAAAAATTTAATTCCATATCAATATTCTTCTCCCTACAATACTCCTCATAAAGCTTTGGAAGAACAACAAACAAAGATTCATAGGGTTTTAATTTTAAAGAAAATTCAATAGTACTACCATATGTTCTTTTAATACTTTCAAGTCTCATAAGTCCCTTTTTTGAAGATTTATTTAAACCACATTCCATTAATCTTTTTTTAACCTTCTGAACAGAAGCATTATAATCCTTTTTCATATCCCAATTAAAATTAAAATTCTTAAACTCAACCAAAGACAATTCCAAATTATCCTCATTAATAACACGATAATATATTGCATCAGCAGTAGCTGGTTGATTACATTCATCCCTATTCTTTTTAGGATAAAAATTCGCATCTTTGCACATGGAATCAAAATCAAGCATAATATAATCAGAAGTAACTAAAGGAACCCTGTTAGCATTATAATCATCGTCCCTAGGTGACGGTAATGAAATTTCACAGGAAGGTTTGGCATAATCACTATAATAATAATCTAAAAATTCAGTGAACTTCAAGATATCTTCATTAATCATAATAATTAATCCCCTATTTAAATTGATTTTCAATACTGATTTTACTTAGGGTTTCATATGGTTTTCCAAGTGAATTATATATTATATTTAAATCATCATTAGGAATATGCTCTAAATCAAATTTCTCCTCAGATTTATATGTTAAATAGAAATTAGCATCATCCAATAACTCCTGCTGTTCACAATAAGTTCTAATCGCCTCAATAAATAAAGGACTATGAGTATTAATGAATAAAGTAACATTTAATTGTTTAGACAGCAAAACTAATAATTCGGCTAATTTAATCTGCCATTCAGGATGCAAATGCACTTCCGGCTCATCCATGATTAAATAAGTATTCTCCTTTAACTTCCGATTTTCCAAAAGCAACTGTAAAATACCAATGGATTTAAGACCGGTTGAAATATTAACCAAATCAAATAACTTATCATCCTGCCTAAATTCAAGTAAACCCTGAGCATTAAAATTAAACTTACCATTAAGCAATTCATTAATCTTCTTTTGGAATTTAATAATTTTACGATTATGAATACTGTCCAAAATATCATTCTGTGCAGACTGATCAGTTAATTTCCTGTATAATAAAATCTGATGCAACTGCTTTTTCCCATGACGTTCAAACTGAATAAAAGGAATTTTATAATCTAAAAAATAAGGAGTTTCAATATAAATAGCCTCATTAGCACCAACAACTGCTTTATCTACCTGGGTTTCACATTGAATACCAAATTCATTATCAATTTTAATAGTATGTTCAAAAGGCATTTTTTTATCATGACTGGAAATAATAATTTCACTTTTATTGAAAATATTTGAAATCTGCTCATCACCTGCAAATTCATTTTTAATCAAATTCACCATCAGATAAAAAGAAAAACCCATTTTTTCAATGTTTGAAATAATTTCTTTATTGTTTTTAATGGAATCTAAAAAGAATTCCTTATTATTAAAATCCACAGTCTCCACAACAAATTGCAAATTATCATATTCCTGTTCAATAACTTTTAAATTATAATTATTATTAGATTGAACACTCATTAAAATCTCATCAAGATTAGCAACAATAGATTGTTGAGAAAAAGCAAATTGCAAGTTATTAATTAACATTACCAGCTGCTCCTTCATACTATCATAAATTAAAAACTCACCATCACTTGAAAATGAAGTTATAATAGTATAAAGTAATTTACTTATTGTTGTTTTTCCACTGGAATTTCTCCCAGCAACAACATTTATTTTTGAAATATCCAAATCCGCCTTATTAATCGGACCGAAATTCTTAATTTTTAAATTAAAATTATTTAACATTGAAAATCCCTTTTATTATTATTCATTATAATCTTTAATTATAAAAATATATATAAATACTTGTTGAATTACTATACACAAGAAAAAATATGATTTACAGTAATTGTGAAAAATCAAATACAATACACTTATATAAATATTAATAATAAATATAATATATTATTATAAATATATATTATTTTAATAAAGATAATTTACGAAGTATAAAATTGGTGAATAAATATGAGTGAAATATATAGAACATTTACATCAGAATCAGTAACTCAAGGCCACCCCGATAAAGTTGCAGATATAGTTTCTGATGCAATATTAGATGCATACATGGCACAGGATAAAAATTCCCATGTTGCATGTGAAACTTGTGTTACAACTAATTTCTGTATGGTATTCGGTGAAATAACCTCAACCGCAAAAATATCCGATGAAGAAATTAAAGATATTATCAGGAACACAATAATCGAAATCGGTTATGATAATCCTGAATTAGAATTTGACGGTCACACCTGTGAAGTAGTGAACAGACTTCACGCACAATCCCCTGATATTAATCAAGGAGTAGACAGAGGGGAAGATGAAACCGGTGCTGGAGATCAAGGTATGATGTTTGGATTTGCAACAAATGAAACCGATTCATTAATGCCATATCCAATTGATCTTGCACGTAAATTAACAAATAAATTAACTGAATTAAGAGAAACCGGTGAAATACCATATTTAAGACCAGATGGTAAAGCACAAGTATCAGTTAACTATGATAAAGATGGAAATGTAGTTTCACTAGATGCAGTTGTATTATCAACCCAACATGATGAAAGCGTATCCGATGACCAGGACAAATTAAAAGAAGATATTCGTGAAAAACTCTTCAAACAAGTCATACCACAAGAATTAATGACTGAAAATACAAAAGAACATATTAACCCAACTGGTAAATTTGAAATCGGAGGTCCACACGGAGATGCAGGACTAACCGGACGTAAAATCATCGTAGACACCTACGGAGGATATGCAAGACATGGAGGAGGAGCATTTTCCGGAAAAGACTGTACCAAAGTAGATAGAAGTGCATGTTACATGGCAAGATACATTGCAAAAAACATTGTGGCAAGTGGACTTGCTAAAAAATGTGAAATCCAATTATCATATGCAATTGGAGTTGCAGAACCAACTTCAGTAATGGTTGATACATTCGGAACCGGTGTTGAAGGACTTGACATGGAAAAAATCGTTCGTGAAAACTTCAAATTAACACCAGACGGAATTATTGAAACTCTTGGTTTAAGAGACACAACCTATAAACAAACTGCTAAATACGGTCATTTCGGTATTTCCGGTCTTCCATGGGAAGAAACCGATAAAGCAGAAGCTTTAAAAAAATACATTAAATAAAACTTACTTTTAAGTAAGATTTTATTCTTTTTTTTATTAATTTATTGTTTATTACATAATTATTTTGTCTTTTTATAAATCATACAATTGTTAGCTATTTTAGTAATGAATAATTCCCTGATAAACTTTAATTAATATACTTTTCATTCCATTCATAGAAAAAGTCATGAAAACCAGCATCATTAACTGAAAAAACCATTTTATAATGATATGGTTCAAATCTTTTTAAAAATGTTAACGGTTTAACAATAGTATTATATCTATTACTTTTATTTTTATGAAATGAAGCATACTGCTGTTGTGTATTTGAAACTAAAAAGAAAAATTTCTCAATTTTAAAAAGTTTTTCTTTACACAAATCTTCAGTTACATCAGAGTCATTTTTTAAAAAACTTTTCAACACATGATAAAATAGTGAAATTGAATCTGAAGGTTTACTTCTTAAAAAAACATGAGACACATCCACCACTCTTTCTGCATGTTTTTTAATATCATCATAAATCCTACAATCATTAGGACAAAGCGCCATTTTATCAATGCATTTATTTAAATGAAATTTACTCATTTGACGGTCCTCAATATTAGAATAATTTATATTTTTGAATTCAAAAAAGAATAATTGTATCTTATCTTCTTTTTCTAATATATACAATGCATCAGCACTGGAAAATTTTTCATTGAATTCATTATTAAACTTTAAGAAATCTTCTGCTACATCATCCCATGAAATCATCTGAAAATCATAATCCAGTAATTCATTCCCAAATTCCGTTTCAGATAACTCTTTAATAGATTTACCATAGTTTTCTAATAAATAAATTTTGAGATTATGCATTTAATCACCAACTATTCAATACCATTAAATACATTTTCCATTCTTATTTTATCTATTTCATCATATGGCCTTCCTAAGTTATCATATAACATGTTTAAATTTTTTCTTTTAATTTCCCTGAATGAAAATTTATCATTACTGGTTTGTTCAGATAAATAGAATTTAGATTCATTTGTAAGACCTTCTTTTGCTGAAAAGACTTCTAATGCTTCAATAAAATGTGGACTATGGGAATTAATATACAAATAAATATTTGCTTTTTTAGCAAGTAATACTAAAATTTCAGCAAACCTGATTTGCCATTCAGGATGGAGATTAACTTCAGGTTCATCTATAATCAGAAATGAATTTTCTTTTAATTGATCATTTTCCAATAATAATGGAATAATTCCAAATTGTTTTATGCCTGATGCAGTATTTTTCATTGAAAAAGAATTATTTGAAGTTTTAAATTTGAAGGTACTCTCTGATTCATCAAAATATATGTCTCCTTGAATTAATTCATTAATTCTTATTTTAATATCTTCAATTTTTTGATTTGAAACTTCATATACATCAGGATCTCTTTTTTTCTTTTTTAATAATTTTGACAAATATTCAACATGATATGGTAAATTAAAATCATTGTTTTCTTCTTCAAGAACCAAAGATACTAAGGATTGTTGATCGGGAATTTCAAAAATTGAAGTTGAATCAACATATAAAATATTTTCAAAAGACAAACAATTAATTTCTCCTTCATTATATACGCTGGCACCGGAAATTCCACCAAGAAGTATCTTATGGAAAAATTCACAGTTTTCAAAATTTCCATGAAATTTAACTACAGTGTTATCAAATTTTCTAAACTCTGAATTAAATTCTTTAGATAAAACTACTTTGATAACTCTTTCAATCCTATCATAATCATTTTTATTTAATTCTATTAAATGATTAATATCATGTAATCTGTCTAAAAATGAAATTTTATCTGGAAACTCTTCATTAATCACCATACTTTCTAATTGGGCAGATAATTTTAAAAGGTCATCATTTAAGTATTTGTTATATAATGAATTTTTAGGAAAATTTATAGAACTAAATTTATTATTCAATTTATTATTCCATTCTAAAATAAAGGTAATGAGATTATCATAAAGGCTCCTATTGGCTAAATAAATACCTTCTTTTGAAATTGCAGTTAAAAAACAAAATAATAACTTACTAGAAGTAGATTTACCACTGCCGTTAGTTCCTGCAATAACATTAATCTTTTTCAAGTCGATTTTAGCATCATCTATTGGTCCAAAATCACTAATCTCTAAAACCATTTTATTTTCCATTTGAATAACCTTTAAATCTAATTAAATATTTATTAATCACACTTAAAAAAAATATATTGTAAGATAGAATATATATTATATATTATCCTTATTTAAAATAATTTTTGATTGTGATAATTTAAATAAGTTTCCTTTTAAATGACATCAATTTTACAAATTGATACAATTTTTGCTTTAAAAATTAAAAAAATAATTAAATAATCCTTATTAATAAAATAACAGAATTTTCGTAACATTCTATTAACATTTTAAAAAATACCATATTTACTATTAAATATCCTTAAGAATTTATAATGATGTTAAAAATCACAACAATAAAAAATAGGGAGTAGATGAATTAATCATCTACTTAATAGTAATTTTAGGTTTTACTGTTTTTGCAATGTAATTACTGTTACCTTTAAATGTGACTGTTGCTTTATATTTGCCTTTTTTGGTCAGTTTAGTGATTTTAAAAGTTGCCACTCCTTTTGTATTAGTAGTTGCCTTATAAGTTTTTCCTTTAACCTTTAAGGTGAGTTTAACTTTATTCAATGCATTACCACTATTATCTTTAAGGGTTACTGAATATTTTTTGCTTTTAACAGATTTTTTAAAGGTTTTCTTTTTAGCAGTTAATTTAACAGCAGATTTTACAATATTAACATTTACAGTTGTATTTGAGCTGTTGTAGTTGTCATCAGTTCCATTGAAATTAATTGCAACCATATAATTTCCAACAGGTATTGTTTTTATAGGTACTTTGATTTGACCGTTTTTATCAGTGATGTATTTTTTAACTCCGTTTAAATTAACAGATATTGTTTTACCACTTACATTATTTCCTTCAAAGTCTTTTAAAGTAACTGTTAAATAATTATTAGCCCCATATATTGTTGAAACATCACTTGCAGTCATATTTGTTGGTCTTTGAGTGATTGTTAATGTAATTGTTTTATCCAATTTATATGCATGATGTTCAACAGTCATTCTGGCAGTGTAGTTTCCAACATCCAAATCAACAAGCCATTCTGCGTTAGTTAAACAGTCAAAAGTTCCATTGAATGATTTATCGTTTTTAGATACTCTGATAGTAATAATTACATTGTTTACTGGAATATCACTTTCAGTTGCATTGAGAAGAATAGTATCACCTGATCCGTAAATTGAATTGAAATTAACAACATTCAGATTAAGGTTAGGGATATTAGTATCATACCAATTATTATCCTCACTGGCAGTGTTATCCCAGAATGTACAGTTTCTAGCTGAACCTCCAGTTATTGCTCCACCACGGCCTCCAGCATGATTATTTATAAAACTAGAGTTTACAACATTTGTTCTACTGACAGCACCCCCGTTTTCATTAGCATTACAGTTTGTGAAATTAGAATTGGATATAAGGCCCTGATTACCATTCCAGTAAATTGCACCCCCATTAGCAGCGGCACAGTTGTTGAAATTTGAGTTGTTTACAACACCCTGATAACCATCCCATCTAATAGCTCCACCTTCATTTGCACTGGAACAGTTGTTGAAATTACAATTGATTACAGTATCTGCTTTGTAAATAGCACCACCCGATTTATTAGCATGGCAATTTGTGAAATTAGAGTTTAGAACATTTGAAACACTATTAAGAGCTCCACCATCACTGCCTTCTGCATAATTGTCTATGAAAGTACAGTTAATAATGGAATTACCATACACTGCACCTGCATAATCACCGGCAGTGTTTCCGATGAATATACAATTTATAGTAGGGTCATTTGTACTGTGTTTTGCACCTCCCCATTTTGCTTTGTTGTTGGTGAAATTACAGTTTGTTGCAGAACCTTTGTACATTGCTCCACCACATTCACCTGCAAAACATTCTTTGAAAGTGGAATTGTAAACTTTTACATCTCCATTGATTGCTCCACCATTTCTTTTAGCAGAACAATTGATGAAATTGGAGTTTATTAATGTGTAAACATTACCGTTACCACCACCCCAATTGATAGCTCCTGCATCATTGTTAGAAAAACAGTTGAAGAAATTGGAATTTAATATGGTGAATGTTTTAAATCCTCCATCTATACTGATAGCTCCACCATTACCAGTGCGTGTAAAACAATCTGTGAAATTGGAATCAGTAATACTAGCGTTTTTACCTACCCACTTAACAGCCCCATAGTTATCTGAACAACATTTTTCAAAAGTACATCCTGTTAATATTCCATTATCACCATTCCACACAATAGTACTTCCGATTTGAGTGGAATTACAGTTGGCAAAATTAGAATAAGAGACTGTACAATTTGGAGATGAAATACTGATGGCTCCACCAGTATTAGTTGCTGTGCAGTTGAAGAAATTGGAGTTTTTAACTGTTCCATTTATATTATTAAAATGAATTGTTTTAAAACAATTTGTGAAATTGGAATTTAAAACACTACCGTTTTGAGAGTGAATATAGACTGCACCACCGGAGTTTCCAGCATCACAGTTGAAAAAACTACAATCAGTTACGATAGCATTAACATTATGTAAATTAATGGCTCCTCCGTTCCAGTTAACGGAAGTGTTTGTGAATTTGGATTTGGATATTATAGGGTTTTCACCAGCCCAATAAATTGCACCTCCACCTTCACCATAACCAACAGCAGATACTGTGAGATTTTCAAAATTGGAGTTGGTTACAGTACCATTAGCACCTTCCCATAGGATAGCTCCTCCGATTCCTTTAATTACAATAGTATTTGTGAAAGAACATCCATCAACAGTACCTCTGGCGCCCAACCATTTAATTGATCCGGCATTGTCACGGGGAGTACAATTATTAAAATTAGAATTAGAAACTGTTCCGTCATCTCCGTTCCAGAGAATGGCCCCTGCACTTTTTGCATAACAGTTTGTGAAATTACAGTTAGTTATCATACCGTTATCACCATTCCAATTAAATACTCCACCATCAATTTCAGCATTACAATTATAAAAAGTACAGTTATCTATTATACCTCTATTACCTTCCCAAACAATAGAAGACATTCCATTTTTGTCTTTACCATTTTTAAAAATAACATCTTTTAATATAACATTATGAGCGGTTATGTTGAAAAATATTGCAGCATTATCTGCATCAATTACATGTCCGTTTCCATAGATTGTTAAATTACGATTAATGAGAATTCCGTTTTCATCAACAACCAGAACCTCTTTACCTAAAATAGAGTCCCAGTAATATTCAGCGCCAATAAATTTATAATCTTTGTTTAAATAGACTTCACTTTTATTAGTATAGTTATTGAGATTGTAAACTAATCCTCCGAATGTTGTTTTGTTTTTAAAATCATCGATTGATGAATATACATCATTATTAGTGTTTTTTATGATGTTTTCATTATTATCTGTTCCAACAGTATCATTTGTTACATTATTCTCAGCATTTACTGCTGAGATTGCTAATAGTGAAACAAAAAATATTGCCAGAATCATTATCTTTTTGTCAAACAAATTTTTCACCTCATATTAAATGTTTAAAAACATTATATGATTAGTGGTTTATTTGCAAACATATAAAAAGATAGCGATAATTAGTTTAGAATATCTGAAAAAATTGTGATGATATTTCACATTATAATTTTTTGAACCACCCCATCCTATAGAGGATGGGGATTCCTGAATTATTTTCACTTAATAATGGTTAATTTAAGTATTTTATCAGGCTATCCCCGTTGAACCAGC